>CALLVC010000324.1 GCA_938010785.1 uncultured Saprospiraceae bacterium | reverse complement strand
AATTACGACTAAGAAGAAGCCTGTGAAGTCTAAAGAAGATAAAGCTGCGGCAAAGCGCAAGAAACAGTTGAAAGATTTGGAGAAGGCGACGAAGGAAGTGCAAGAGGCGACGAAGGAGGCGAAGAAGCAGCCTAAGAAGGAGGAGAAGAAATAAACATGATTGATAGGAACGCAGATTGAAGGGATTGGACAAGATTTTTGTTAGCACAGACTTATTGAAATTAATTAAATAAAGTGCGGTTTTTAACCCATCCCCTGCCGATAGCTATCGGCATTCCCTTATAATGGAAGGGAGTCGTCAAACTCGATAATTATCAGGTAAACTGACGATAATTTATCGAAAAAGCACAAAAGTAGTCCCCCTCTTTTTTTAAGAGAGGGGTTAGGGGAGAGTTAAAAAAGAGTACATTATTTTCTGAATCTCAATTAGTCTGTCGGGTTAAAAGGCCTTTAGACCTTAATCTGTGTTCTTATTTATAAATATTTTGTGTATAATAATAGGGTAAACCTAAATAATTATGAAAACAGAAAGTCTACTATTTTTATTAATCGGATGTTATTTATTAGTCAATTGTGGAGGTGGTGGGAATACTCCACCCCCTAATCCAAATGAGGATTCATATTCTGATGAACATTTTCAATTCTTAGGATTGGAAAATTGGAGTGAAGGGGTTTCTATTGCAAAAACAAATGATGAAGGATTTGTTATGGCAGGAATTAATAATAGAAATAATTTTGGATTATCAAAGTTTGATGAAAACTGTAATACCATCTGGGATGCAAGTTATGGAGGGAGTGGTAATGATTTTGTAAAGGAGGTAATTAGTTTAAATGATAGCAATGATTTTCTGTTGGTTGGTGGAAGTAGAAGTTTTGGTGGAGGAAATAATGTATATATTGTTAAGACGACCAGTTCAGGAAATGAAGTTTGGAGTAAGACATTTGGAAGGGAGGGAACAGATGCTGGAAATGATATTATTCAAACAGAAGATGGTGGTTTTTTAATAACAGGATATTCTGGACCTTCTGGATTTGAGATTCATGCGTATATTATAAAAATAGACGAACAAGGAAGAGAAGAATGGTCAAAAACATTTTCGGGAGATACTAATACTGAAGCTTGGAATGCTGTTGAGATGAATGATGGCTCTTTTATTATAACTATTGCACGAACGAAAGCAGTAGTCTTAAAAAATTTGGAATTAATAAAACTAGACGCAAAAGGAAAAATTTTATGGTCAAAGGAATTAGGACCTATTGGTAGTAGCATTGTGCCTATCATGATGAAAAAATCATTAGATAATAATTTAGTGATTTTCACTACTTCTAATGAAACAGCAGGAGGCGATTTAAGTGGTTTAGGAAATTTTCTATTAATGAAAGTAGATGTTGAAGGGAATAAAATTTGGGAATCAACATATGGCGGGGAAAATGTCGAAATAGGAAATTCTATGGTAGAATTATCTAATGGAGATATAATGATGATAGGTTTAACGTAAGCGTCCTGTCTGCCCCATCTTGCAAGTGACCTAAAAATGCAATTACCTTTGCTTCAAAAATAAAACATGAAGCATAAGACCCAAGCAGAAATGGAGTCGATGGTTGCAGCGTATGCGCAATACAGCGGGACGAAAAAATCTTTTTGTGCCGACCAAGGTATCAATCCACACACCTTCTATTACTGGCAACGCAAATTATCCACGGATAATCCAGCTAAAAAACGTAATAAATTTATAGCACTTGAAGTGAAAGGTGGTCGAACAGAAAAGACTAGTGAATATGACCAATTAGAATTAGTCTATCCAAATGGGAATCGAATTTTGCTTCCCATCAGTAGCTCCTTTCGGCTTATCGAACAATTAGTTCAGGTCAACTGCTAATGTTTAATTTAAGTGAACGGCATCAGTATTACTTATATGAAGCCAGTACGGATATGCGAAAAGGATTCGATGGATTGAGCGGCTTAGTACGGAATGAATTGGATAAAAATCCTTTATCTGGCGATGTCTATATTTTCATCAATCGAAGCCGTAATCGGATGAAATTACTTGTTTGGGAAGAAGGAGGTTTTGTACTGTATTATAAACGATTAGAGCGAGGTAGATTTGAATATCCTACCAATGAAGGCGACAGTAAAAGTGCGGTTATTTCTTGGCAACAATTACTACTGATTGTAAAAGGCATCGACCTAAAATCAGTAAAAAGACGGAAACGATTTTCGGTAGAAAAAGTAAGAAAATAAAGTATTAAATGCCCTAAAATATGGCTAATATTTCATACTTTTATGGGACAATGAAAGGGTATATCGAAATAGAAAAATACGAAGAATTGCAAAGCAAATTCGAATTGCTGAAGTTCCAAATGGAGCAATTGCAGCGTATGCTATTTGGTGTAAAGAGCGAGCGATATATACCAGAATCTAGCCCCGAACAGCTTAATTTATTTGGCGAACCAATCAAGGAAGAGGAACAAGCAAAGACAGCTATAGATGCCCATGAGCGAAAAAAGAGTAAAGCGAAGAATAAACCAGCTCGGCTACCCTTACCTGAACATTTAGAGCGAAAAGAAACAGTAATTCTACCTGATGTAGATTTGGAAGGAATGGTTCAAATTGGAACAGAACGTACCGAAACGCTGGTTTATATTCCAATAGAATTGTATGTAAAGGTATTAGTTCGACCAAAATTTGCACCAAAAGCGGCAAATAAAGAAACGACCGCTAACCAGATTCATATAGCCGACTTGCCAAGTCGATTTATAGAAAGATGCCAAGCTGATGAGTTGCTTTTAGCCGCTATCAGTATAGATAAATTTGTTGACCATTTACCATTGTATCGCATTATTGGTCGTTTTGAACGCTTAGGTGTAACGATTCCTCGTTCCACCATGAGTGGTTGGATAGCCCAAAGTGCCAACCAACTTTTTCCCCTATATAACAAATTGGTTGAGTTGGTACTACAAAGTAATTATTTGGAGGTAGATGAAACTAGAATTGAAGTACAAACCAATTCTCCGCCAATCAGGAAAGGAAGGAAACGAAAAAAAGGTAAAACCCATCGAGGATTTTATTGGGCGTATCTAGCAGTTAAGGAGAAAATAATCTTTTTTGAGTATGACAAGACCAGAAAGGCGGATAATCCTTTGAAACGACTCAAGGATTTTAAGGGAACACTACAAACAGATTGTTACGATGTCTATGACCAAATTCGGAAAGTGTACCCGGATTTAACACACTACCATTGTCTAAATCATGCTCGAAGAGAGTTTGAAAAAGCGTTGAGTAATGATAAAAAACGAGTGGATTATGCGCTCAAAGAATTCCAGCTTTTGTATGAAATTGAGGAAGAGGCCAGAGAAGAAGGATGGTCGGCTGAAAAACTTCAATTGAACAGACAAGAAAATGCCAAGCCTGTTTTGGATAGACTCTTTAAATGGATGGAAGAAGAATCTCCAAAAACATTACCCAAAAGTCCAATTGGCAAAGCCATGGGATATATGCTGAAAAGAAAGCAAAGAATGATGCACTATTTGACGGATGGCAACTTAATGATTGATACCAATCTCGTAGAAAATGCGATTCGTCCTATTGCTGTGGGTAGAAAAAATTATCTATTTGCTGGTTCTCACGAAGCTGCACAAAGAGCCGCTATTTTTTATTCTTTATTTGCTTGCTGCAAATTTAATGAGGTTGACCCATTGGAATGGATGATTGATGTGATGAAACGGCTGCCAGAACATCCAATTAATCAAATTGAACAACTCCTGCCTCATATTTGGAAACAGCATAAAACCACAGAAACCGTTATTGACTCGGATTTTAGTGAAAAATAAAGCCTTCACCGAACGCTTAC
>CALLVC010000323.1 GCA_938010785.1 uncultured Saprospiraceae bacterium | reverse complement strand
AATGCATCCAGAAGAGACCAGTTAAATTATTTGAAAAAATTACAAGAAATGCAGTTTGAAAAAATTGCAGACCCAGAAATAGAAGCTCGAATTGCCCAATATGAAATGGCTTACCGAATGCAAACATCGGTCCCTGAAGTGACGGATACTTCAGTCGAACCCGATTATATTTACGAGATGTATGGAGAAGATAGTCGCAAACCAGGGACCTATGCCGCCAATGCTTTATTGGCTAGAAGGCTCGCAGAAAAAGGCGTAAAGTTTATCCAATTATACCATCAAGGATGGGACCAACATGGTGCTTTACCTTCTGCCATCAAAACCCAATGTAAAGAAACGGACCAAGCAACTGCCGCCTTAATCACAGATTTAAAACAAAGAGGATTACTGGAAGATACCTTAGTCATTTGGGGCGGAGAATTTGGTCGAACAAGTTATTCTCAAGGAAAATTGACCGTAGATAATTACGGTAGAGACCACCATCCAAAATGCTTTACTATTTTTATGGCGGGCGCTGGTGTTAAAGCAGGCTTTACCTATGGCAGCACCGATGATTTTGGCTATAATGTGCAAACAAATGGCGTACATGTCCACGATTTTCAGGCAACCTTGATGCATCTATTAGGCATTGACCATGAGCAATTTACGTACAAATTTCAAGGGCGACGCTATCGACTGACGGATGTACATGGCTCGGTAGTGAAGGATATTTTAGCGTGAAAAAAGATAAACAATTAAGGGAGTAGGAAAAAATATCCTACCCAAATAGATAATCAATAGCACTTTTAAACTTAGGTAGAAAAGTGACTAGTGATTGGTAATTAGTGATTGGATTAGACGTTGCTGCTCAGCGTTTAATCCAATCACTAATCACTAGTCACCAATCACTTTTATTAGAAAAAATAGTGCCGTAGGTACTAAAAATAGGTAACCATGAAACGTAGAAATTTCTTCAAGAATTCGACTATGCTAGCAGCAGCGACAGCCGCACCTCATTATGCTTTTAACATACATAATAAAAGAAAAATAGAGGGCGCATTGATAGGCCATGGTGACTTTCGGTATCATGTAGATAGGCATTGGGGCGACCAAGACCCAGCACAAATTCCTATCAAAAACTGCCATGAAATGGTGGAAGATAGTCAAGGACGGTTAATATTGGTGACCGACCATGTGAAAAATAATGTGTTGATTTATGATAAATCGGGAAAGGTGCTTAAAACATGGACATTAAATAGTCCGGGGGCACATGGATTAACTATTTCTAAAGAAGGTGGTGAAGAATTTTTATTTATCACGGATTCAGAAATAAATAAAGTTTACAAAACGACTTTGGATGGAAAAGTTTTAATGACTTTAGATTATCCCAAAGAAATTAGTGATTATCAAGAAGCCAAGCAATGGAAACCTACAGAAGTAGCCGTTGCGCCGAATGGAGATTTTTTTGTGGCAGATGGTTATGGTCTAAATTTCATTACGCGATATTCTTCTAAGGGGGAATATATCAGTCATTTTGGTGGAAAAGGAGAGGAGGACGGTCAATTTAATTGTTGTCACGGTATCGTGGTAGACCAAAGAGGGGCTACCCCTGAATTATTGATAACCTCTCGGGCGAGTCAATCTTTCAAACGCTTTACGATGGATGGGCAGCATTTGAAGACTATAAAATTGACAGGATGTGATATTTGCCGCCCTGTTTTAAAAGGAGATAATCTATATTTCGCCGTTATCGCTACGAAAACTTGGGGGAGTTATGATGGTGCAGTAGCGATTTTAGATAAAAATGACCAAGTGGTTTCTTTTCCTGGAGCCACAGCACCCGTTTATGAAGCGGGAAATTTAATCCAGCCAGATGCAGATGAAACCTTCTTAAATCCACATGATGTTTGTGTCGATAAAGACGAGAACATTTATGTGACGCAGTGGTATTCGGGACGGACTTATCCTTTTAGGTTGGAGCGGGTCTGAGCAAGGAATTAATTTTCAATTTTCAATTTAGAATAAGGGCTGTACGAAGTCTAGATAATGTTTATTTTTCGACGCTGAGGGACGCCCGCCTACCGGCAGGCAGGCTGACTTTTATGACTTTTTTATGTTTTTTTCCTATTTTGACCTTAAAACATAATGTAAACATAAATTTTCGGCAGTGTATCAGATGTAATGCTAGGTTAGCGCGAGGCGAGGCGGAGAGGCTGAGGGGCGGAAGGGCCTTTCTGCCACTCAGCCCTTCCGCCTCTCCGCCTACCATCACCAATCAAACCGTCCTAGATGTACTTTCCGAATTCCCTTTTTTCTATCTTCAAAATAGCGTTTCAAGGTAAACTTAGAAGAAGGGAAAGCAATATCATCCCAAGGAATTTCTTCCTCCGTAAACAATCGAATTTCTGTGCTTTCGGGCGTGATTTGGAAATCTAGGGCTTGTAAATCTGCCAAAAAATGCATGTAAACCTGATTGATTCTAGGAATACTGTAGACCATGTGTAAACCAGTAAGCACTATTTTAGACAAGGTTTCTTCATAGACTTCTCGAATAGCACCTTCTTCTACCGATTCCCCGTTTTCCATGTAGCCACCGGGGACATTCCAGTAACCTTCCCGAGGTGGAATACCTCGTTTGCACAAAAGCACTTTGTCTTCCCAAATAGGTAATGCCCCTGTAACAATATTAGGATTTTGATAATGAATCGTTTCGCAATTATCACAAACAAAGCGTTGCCGATGGTCGTCTTCGACCGCCTTCAAAGTAACTTTATGTCCACATTTACTACAGAATTTCAAAATGCATGTTTTTAAATGAAGGTTATTGGAAGTTATTACTTTACAAAAAATAAGGTCGCACTTTTTCCAAGTCTTCTGGCGAATCAATCCCTACTGTTTCAATCTCCGTCAAACCAATACCTATTTTATACCCATTATCTAACCATCTAAGTTGTTCTAAAGATTCAGCTTTTTCTAAAAGACTGGAAGGTAATTGAGTAACCTCCAATAAAGTTTGGCGTCTATATCCATAAAGGCCGATATGTTTATAAAAAACACCTTTGGAAATCCAGTCAATTTGGTCTATTCCACGTAGATAGGGAATAGGGCTTCTGCTAAAATATTGAGCGATATTTGCCTGGTTAAATACCACTTTGACAATATTTGGACTAAACAATTGCGTTGAATCAGTGATTCTTTTAGCTAAGGTTGCTATGTTTAGGGCTGTATTTTGTTGAAGTTGTTGTGCAACTTGGTCAATTTGTAGGGGATTAATAAATGGTTCATCCCCTTGAATGTTAATAATAGCTTCCATATCTTGGAAGTTCAATGCAACTTCGGCACAACGGTCAGTCCCACTTTGATGATTTAATTGAGTCATTAGGACCTGACCACCAAAGGATTGCACATGGTTAAAAATTCGTTCATCATCCGTAGCCACTATTACCTTAGCTAGGGATTTGGCTTTACAAGCCTGTGTATAAACGCGTTGTATCATGGTTTGACCATCAATAACCACTAAAGGTTTTCCCGGAAATCGAGTGGAGGCGAAACGAGAAGGAATGATACCAAGCGTTTGCATAAAAAGAAAATTTAAAAGAGAAAACTACACAAAATAATCTGCTAAATGAACAGATATTTAATTTGGGCAATGTTTTTATGGTTGCCGCTAAATTTATTTGGGAAAACTAACTATGACCTCACAGGTGATAGTTTACATTTTCTCACACCGCAAGATACTATATTTCTTTCAACAGGTTTGTATGGACAAAAAATTTTTGTTCATGAAATGGAGGTAAATCAGACCCTTTATTCGCTTTCCAAATTCTATGGATTAACCTTAGATGAATTATATTATTACAACCCTAAAAATGAGGGTGGAAGATATGGAGTAGGCAGTAAAATCAAAGTCCCTGTGCCCAATAGAAGTATCCTTCGGTTTAAACCAAAAGATTATGATGCTTCCTTGTATATACCACTTTATTATATTGTGAAGAAGGGAGAAACCATGTATCATGTTGCGCAGCGGATGTTCAAAATGCCGATAGATACCTT
>CALLVC010000322.1 GCA_938010785.1 uncultured Saprospiraceae bacterium | reverse complement strand
CTTGCTTTAGTACACTTCCAGCCTCTTCTTTTTGACGTTCATTTATTTCTACAGTACCAGAAGAAGCAGTTAAAATTGCTTTGCATAAATAGCCATTTATTATTAGGCGATAAAACATAATGAATTTTCATAATATATTTGTTGTGTCTCAGTTATTAATTGCTATTTATTAAATTTCTTAGTAACAAGAAGGGTTTTCTTATAAAAACTTCTTTGCAAGACGTTCCTAATCCCGATTTTTATCGGGACCATATCGAATGGCAAAATTTGTAAAAAGGGGATTTAAAGGTTGAACAAAAATAGATTTTCAAAGAAAATCTATTTTTGTTCAACCTTTATACATTCACCCGTCATTTTAAATTTGGTCGAACACTAGAAAATGATTGAGTTATTATTTACTCGTTACTTAATGACTATTTTTTGAATAAGTAGCTTTCCATTCCTTACCTTTAAGCCATGAATTACAAAGTTAAAAACATAAGAACCTTCATTGGTGCACTGAATTATAGCAAATCAAGAGCCTTCTATCAAGAATTAGGTTTTACTGAAGTCATTATTGCAGACAATATGTCACTTTTCAAAGTAAATGATACTTTAGCTTTTTATTTACAAGATTATTATGAGAAGAAATGGTGCGATAATTTAATGGTTTTTCTAGAAGTGGATGATGTGGATATTTGTTATGCAGACCTCAAAGCCCTTGATTTATCCAGTAAATATAAAAACGTAAAGCTCACGCCTATTAAAGATTGGGATTGGGGAAGAGAATGTTTTTTACACGACCCATCGGGTGTCCTATGGCATTTTGGTCAGTTTAATGCCTCTGTATAAAAGACAATTATGAAAAAAATACTCTTAAGTTTATTAGCCTTTGTTCTATTATTAGTCATTGGTAGTTTTCTCTATTTCCAATTGAGCGATTGCGGTATTTCTCCATATGGTTGTGGTGATTTTTCAACTAAAAAGGAGTATACTACACAGAAAATAATGGTAGGCAGTGGGCCCGAAGATATGGCCACTGATACTTCTCTAGGATTTAAAAGAATCATTGTATCTTGCTCAGAAAGGCGTAAGAATGTGGAAAAAACAAGTGGTTTTTACGGTATCAACCCTACAAATAATAAACCATTTAAATTCAGCATAGAACCAGCTAATTTTGAGATTTATCCACATGGGATAGACATAGTGACGATAGACTCCATCCCCTATTTATATGCTATTTCGCATAATCTAAAAGAGGGGAATTGGCGTCATTTTGTCGCTCGTTTTAAAATCAAAGAAAATGTACTAGTACTAGATAAGGAACAAATTTTGGAAAATACATTAATGTCTGTTCCTAATGATTTGGATGTATTAGAAGATGGTAGTTTTTACGCCAGTAATTATGTGCCTAATATGGGTCCAAATGAAAGTGCTAAAGCTATTATAGGGATTAAAACAGGAAGTATTGTACACTATGATGGAAAAGGTAATTGGAAGATTGTGCTAGAAGATTTGTGTTACCCAAATGGGGTTTACGTAGATAAAAATCGAAAAAATTTATTTATTGCAAATGGCGGTTGTCAAGAGGTCATACGTTATGAAATTGAGGACAACAACTTAAACTTAGGAACTAAGGCTACCACAAAGAAAAACGGTGTAAAAATTCCAATCGGTGATAATTTATTGTTTGATAACCAAGGCATGTTATGGACAGTCGCTCACCCTTGTCCACTGAAATTTTTAAATCATGCAAAAGATAGCAAAAATAAATCACCCATGGCAGTTTTTGGTATAGACCCAAACACCCTAAAAGCTGGCAATTTCTTTCAGAATAATGGAGATTTAATAAGTGCCGCTTCTACCGTTTTACGCTTAGACAATCGCTTATATGTTTCTCAAGTTTTTGACCCTTTTGTCTTGGTTATTGAGGGGGTTGAATTATGAGAGAGGAGACGGCGTAAGAACCTAACAATCTGCGCAAAATAGAATAAGACCTAGCTTATAACTAAATGATGATGAAAAATAAAATATTCTTTCAAAATCCATTTCTAAAGATGCATTAAAAAGCTTTGTTAAAATGAACCAATTAGATTTTAATCTCATTATAAGTAAAATCTATTCGATAAATACTGCTAAGGCAAAGTAAAATAATTAATTAGCCATTTATGAGTTCCTCTTTTTTACTAGCATCCCGTCCGCTATGCGGTTCACCCGTACGGATTCATGCCTTGTTTAGGAAAAAAATATTTCCTCAAAATGACCACTTTATTAATTTATTTTGCCTAAACAACCAATAACAAGATAATTAGCATCTAAAAGAAAAGGGAAATGTATAGCCAAAATTTTGAGCGAAGTACAAAACCATGTTACTTTGCGTCCTTTTTTATGTCAAAGGAGACAAGAATGCTAAAATGATTCTTTTGATACTTTAAAATCATAATATTTCGTTTATACATGAAACGGGATAAAAAAGTGATTTTAAAAAGATGACAGAAGTCAGCCCTCTAAAACCAGTTTCACAAATTTATCCCGTTTCATGTATAAGGAACAATATTAGCATTTACATAAATACCATATTTTGAATAAAACCGACTAGTCGAATATTTTAAAACCTGTTTAATGACCTTAAGTAATTTGAAAAAGGCAATGCACATGCCTATTTTTGAAAACACACATTTATTAGAGATAAACTACACACACCATCAACTTCACAAAATGAAACTTATTACGACTCAATGCTTAAGCATAGTCCTTCTTTTCGTAGGCATTTTTTCAACATCAACCTTATCGGCCCAAAGTAGCGAAAAACTAACCCGTATTCGTGGAACCGTCATTGATAAGGAAACGAAAGAACCCCTACCCTTCGTAGCCGTAGCTTTTCCGGGGACAAGTGTAGGAACGACTACAGATTTCGATGGAAAATATGAAATTGCCTCTCAATGGGCAACAGAAACCTTAGAAATTTCCTTCATCGGCTATACCAGTTCAACTGTCAGCGTGAAATTAGGAGAACGTCAAGTCATTGATGTTGAGTTAGCTTCAGAAGCGATTACTTTGGATGCAGATATAGTTGTAAGAGCTAAGAAAAAAAGATACCGTAAAAAAAATAATCCAGCGGTAGCATTAATGCGAAAAGTAATTGACCAAAAGGAGGAGAACAGTCTAGCTAGATATGATCATTACGAGTTTGATAAATATGAGAAAGTCGAGCTGGATATTAATAATATTACGGACAAATTTAGAGCGCGAAAAGCCTTTAAAAAATTCCAATTTATATTTGATTTTGTAGATACCTCAGAAGTAAATGGTAAGCCCTATTTACCGATTTTCTTCCAAGAAATTGCTGCAAAAGTCTACTATAGCAAGGAAAAAAATAAGAAAAGAGAATATCGAAAGGCGATTAAAGCCACTAAGCTGGAAAATCACTTAGATGAGGAATCAGTTACAACCTTAATGGATTATTTATATGACGACATAGATATCTATGGAGACAATACGGTTTTAATGGGGAATGAATTTACGATGCCCCTCTCCCCTATTGCTTTAGATTTTTATCGATTTTATATCATTGACACCATTGAATATGAAGGTAAACAAGCAATAGACATGGCTTTTATACCTAAGATAAAAGGAAATTTTGGGTTTAATGGCAATCTATATATTTCTTTAGATTCTACCTATCAATTACTAAAAGTAGATATGGGAGTGGTCGATGATATCAATTTAAATTTTGTACAAGATTTAGTAATTGAACAAGAATTTGCCCCTGGTCCAGATGGGAAATACATTGTAAGGAAAGAAAAAATAGTGGTCGATTATAACCTCACAAAAAAAGGGATTGGCGCCTTTGGTAAACGTACCGCAAATTATACCAATCATATTTTTAATGAACCCCGAGCTGATGAAATCTACGACGTTTCTGAGTTTGTAGTAGAAGAAAAAGGGGCAAGAAAAGTGGAAGATGATTATTGGTCAGATAATAGGCCTATTGCCTTATCCGATAAAGAAGCAGGCGTCTATCATATGATTGACACCCTACAACAAGTGCCTGCTTTTAAGCGAGCATTGAATATCGTATCTTTTTTGGCAACAGGATATACCCCTGTAGGAAAGTTTGATGTAGGACCAATTAATTCATTTTACGGAGGAAACGCCGTAGAAGGATTTAGAGCCAGATTTGGAGGTAGAACCAATATAAAATTTCATCCAAAGTTAGCATTGGATGCCTACGTTGCCTACGGTTTTAGAGACAAAGAATTTAAAGGTGCTTTTAAAGCCCTCTGGTCCTTTAATGAAAATTCGGAAGACAATCCCAAGCATTATATACAGGGTGGTTTTACCAGAGAAACAAAATTCCCGGGGCTGAAAGTAGATTTTATTAGTGAAGATAATGTCTTTTTAGCCATCGGTCGAAGAGGAATAGCTGACAGAATGCTCCTTTATACCGCCACTCGTTTAGATTACTATAAAGAAACGAGAAGTAATTTGACCTTTCATGCTACGGTAGAACGTTTAAAGCAATTACCAATTGGTAGATTGACCTTTGATTTTACAGGTAGTAATGGAGAGCCACAAAGTTTAGATGCTATTCGAACGACAGAGTTTGGATTCAACTTTAGATGGGCACCAAATGCAGATTATTTCCAAGGAAAAATCAATCGTTACCCTATTTTTAATAAGCATCCAATATTTCAGTTTTCCTACTACGGTGCGCCTAAAGGCGTTTTTGGAAGTGAATATTCTTATCACCAATTGCGGTTCGGTGCCTTCAAGAAATTCTATTTAGCTTTCTTAGGATTTACGAACGTAGATTTTGAAATCGGTAAGATTTATGGCGACAATCTACCGTATACATTGCTTCATATTCCAAGAGCTAACCAAAGTTATTTATATCAAATTCGTTCATTTAATATGATGAACTTTTTAGAATTTGCAAGTGATGAATACGTTAAAATCAATTTTAGACACTATTTCAATGGTTTCTTTTTCAATAGAATTCCATTGTTCAAGAAATTAAAATTGAGAGAGGTAATGACTTTAAAAATGATTTACGGCGGGTTGACGAGTGGCAATGACCCTAATAAAAATCCAGACTTGATTCAATTTACGAACCAAGTTGATGGGAATGGAAATATAATTAGGGATGAAAATGGAGACCCCCTAAAAGAAACTTTTACCTTAAGTGACCGACCTTATATAGAAGGTAGTGTAGGTATCTTAAATATATTTAAAGTCCTAAGAGTAGATTTAGTAAAACGATTTACTTATTTGGATAATCCTAATATTCCAAGAATGTTTGGGGTAGATGGTTTAGGGATTCGTGCGAGAGTATATGTCGAATTCTAATACGATATAAAACACAAATCTAAAAAGTCAATTTATCCGTGTCTCTTCACTAATCTGTGGTATTCATTTCTACCATGGATTAGTGAAGGGACACGGATACTTGGACTCCAACACAATAATTTTCTTTCTGATTCTCTAAATAGAGCGTCAGCGAATAAATTAATAATCATCCGTTGGGCTATTCTTCTTTAAAACCCAACGGATTAGGTTTCCCAACGGATTTCAATGGTAGCTTGACATTTTCGGTAATCTCAGTTTTTAATCTGACGCGCTAATAGGCAACTAATCCATTGATAAAGACCGTCTTAAATATGTCAAAATTTCAAAACCTTGACCAACTTTTATTTTCCATTCAACAACAGCACTTCTTTACAAAATACTGATTATCAATTTCTTAACACAAAAAAACAAATCCTCATCTTAATCTGAACTAATTATAATCCCTCCCATAAATTATCCGAATAAATAGTATGGAATTGCCAACAAAAGTTTAATTTTGTGGCTTCAAGAAAACTATATGTCATTAAAAGATAAAGGTCAGCAATTAGTTTATAAAGGTATCAATCCATTGATAACGCTGCTAATCAAATTGGGTATCACACCAAATATGATTACCATGTTTGGGTTGATTTTAAACTTTGTGGCTACTATCATATTAATTATTGGTGCAGAAGAAGGCGACCGTTCTGACCACTCTTATGTTGGTTGGGCAGGTTTTATGATTTTGTTCGCGGGCCTATTTGATATGATTGATGGTCGATTGGCAAGATTAGGCAATATGGCAAATCCATTTGGGGCTTTATTTGATTCGGTGATTGATAGGTATAGTGAAATGGTGATGTTTTTAGGTATCATCTGGTATTTAGTATCTCATGATTATTTTTTGAGTTCGATTTTTGCCTTTGTGGCAATGATTGGTTCGGTAATGGTCAGTTATACCAGAGCAAGAGCGGAAGGATTAGGGGTTGAATGTAGCGTTGGCATCATGCAACGCCCAGAAAGAATTCTAATCATCGGAATCTCCGCTATGCTATGTGGTTTTTTCTCTGCAACGTACGGCGGTGATTACAAATTTATTACGGATTGGTCACCCATCCCCGTTTTTGAAACAATTACGTTTTTCACCTTACCTTTAGCTATTTTGGCCATTATGGCAAACATAACAGCTATCCGAAGATTAAACTTTAGTAGAAAAGTATTGATGGAACGGCAGGGATAATGAGTAAAAAGCGAGTTGTGAAGCATCTAATTGATGCACAATATACTTAAAGAGGGTTTTCTTATATATTTAAAAGCAAAACTGATGCTTTCGGTATCAAACATAGGTAATTCATGAAAAAATTATACGTATCTAATAAAGACGAGAGTGTGCGAATGTTCAAAAGTAGTTTCTTAGAACTATTTTCAAAAGTACATTGGAGTGTTCCCCTTTTCCTTTTTCTACCTGCCATTGGGTATTTGATGTATCTGGCTATTACTAGCCCTAATATTGGGGCAATGGAAATAGCAGGTTGGATTTTAGGGGGCTTGGCAATTTGGACTGTTACGGAATATGTTATGCACCGCTGGATATTTCATACCGAATTACCTGGAAAAATAGGCAAACGAATTCATTTCATTTTTCATGGAGTACATCATGATTATCCAAATGACTCTTGGCGATTAGTGTTACCACCAGCAGTAAGTTTACCCTTAGCAACTGGTTTTTATTTCCTGTTTAGAAATTTAGTTCCTCATGATGGCTTTTTTCCTTTCTTCGCTGGTTTTCTAGCAGGCTATTTATTTTATGATATGTTGCATTATGCCATTCATCATGCGCCTATGAAAGGAAAGATTTGGATGGCACTAAAAACGCATCATTTAAAGCACCATTTTAAGGACCCTGACGCTGGGTATGGGGTGAGTTCTCCGCTTTGGGATGTGATTGTAGGGTCAGATTTTAAAAGTGGGAAAGAACAA
>CALLVC010000321.1 GCA_938010785.1 uncultured Saprospiraceae bacterium | reverse complement strand
GGTGTTTTCTCATAGACTGTTTGAGTGGAACTGAAGCGATTCAGTTCCACTTTTTTTGTATCCTCTCGTCTCTTTTGACTAATTTTACACCTATTGTTAAATTTTAATGCTTCAAATGCCCATCACTCAACAAGCTTTCGGCCAACTTCCAGATAATACCGCTATTGATTTGTTTACGCTAACCAATAAACACGGTATGCAAGTCCAAATCACTAATTACGGGGCTATTGTTACGTCTATCAAAACCACTGATAAAAATGGCGTTTTGGGAGAAGTCAATTTAGGCTTTGATAACTTAACGGATTATCTAAAACCTAATCCTCATTTTGGTGCTACAATAGGTCGATATGGCAATAGAATTGCCAAAGGGCAATTTACTTTAGAAGGACATACTTACTCCCTCGCAACCAATAATGGCCCCAATCATCTGCACGGTGGAATTATTGGATTTGACAAAATGATTTGGACCGCTCAAATGGTTGAAAAACGAAATATTCCTAGCCTCGTTTTAACCTACTTAAGCAAAGATGGAGAAGAAGGCTACCCAGGCAATTTGGCTTGTCAAGTGACCTTCAAACTGACCAATAAAAATGAGCTTCGAATTGATTATCAAGCCACTACCGATAAAACGACTATCGTTAATCTTACCAATCATTGTTATTTTAATTTGAATGATGGCGGTGCCACTTCTTGCTTAGACCATGAAGTCCGCATTTTTGCAGATGCTTTTACGCCTATTGATAAAACTTCTATTCCGACAGGTGAAATCAAATCCGTCAAACGTACGCCTTTTAATTTTTTAAAACCCAGAAAAATAGGGGACCGCATTGAACGAAATCATCCTCAACTGAAAATTGGGAATGGCTATGACCATAATTATATCCTTACCCAAAAAGAAGGCTTGAAAAAAGCGGCGAAAGTAGTTGCCCCAGAAAGTGGTCGCACTTTAGAAGTATTCACGACAGAACCCGGCATTCAATTGTATACGGCTAATTTTTTGGATGGAAGCTTAGTTGGACATCATCAGATTAGGTATCAACGACGTTGTGCTTTTTGTTTGGAAACGCAGCATTATCCAGATTCACCTAATCAACCACATTTTCCTTCGACTACTTTGCAGGCTGGCGAAGTTTATAATTCTACAACTGTTTATAAATTTTCGTAAGGCCTTTGAAGCCCTTTTTAACGGCTTTACTAGGAGGGGATGTACGGATTAAGCATGAGCAAACACCGTTTGTGAACCGCCTGCGGAAGGGGTAGCAGCGGATTTAAATACGGATTTTTATAAAGTCGTATTTAGAAATCCGTACAAATCCGCTCAATCCGCCTAATCCGTACAACCTATTTAGCCTAATTTAGACGGCATTAATTTAAAAAATCCTAAAAATAAATTCATCTGTATCCTTCGAATAAATCCGCGAGCTAATCCTATCTAATTCAACTCATCAAAATCTGATAAACCAATTCTTTAGTCAAGCCTCGTCCATTGGCTTTTGCTCGAATATCGTCAAAACTAAATCTAAATTTACAGCCCGCTTTCCATTCACTACAACCATAAGCGGTTGAGCCTTTTACGACTGTTCCTTTTTTACATTTTGGGCAAGTTATTTTGTCGGGAACTACTATTTTTTTAGTCGTTTTCCCCTGCTTGGCTTTCCACCTATCCACTTTTTTGAATGGGGTGTCTTTGCGGCTGGTTTTAGGTTTTAGCACTAAGTCAAATTGGTCATTAAACGCTAAATTGCCATTGACTTTGCGACCATTTTCTTCAAATCCTTTGAGCTGGATAGTCGAACCATATTCGATTAAGCGAACCAATTGTAAGGCTGGAATCGTCTTCGCTTTGAAGCTAAAAGGTAATCTAAATTTACAACCCGCCTTCCATTCGCTACAACCATAGGCCGCCTTTCCTTTTAATAATTTCCCCTTATTACACTTTGGGCAGGTCATTTCTAAGATATTCCCTTTTTTCTTTTTGGCTGGCTTTCGCTTTTTCCCCAACGTACTCGTTTTGACCGCACTCCCACTCCCTTTTCCGAATCTGCTATCCCGAGTCGGTGCAGCTATACGCTGGGTCACTTGTTCTACGGATACTTGGTTTACCAAATTATTGACCATGCCGCGCATTCCTGCTATAAATTGTTGGGCCGCATATTCGCCACTTTCAATATCTCTCAATTGTTTTTCCCACTGACCGGTTAATTCCGCCGATTTCAGCAAATCATTTTTGATAATCGCGATTAATTGTACCCCGACTTCGGTTGGAATGATTAATTTCTTTTTCCGTTGGGCATATTTTCTTCTAAAAAGCGTTTCGATAATGTTGGCACGGGTGGAAGGACGTCCGATTCCGTTGGCTTTCATCAATTCTCTCAACTCCTCATCGTCTACTTTTTTACCTGCGGTTTCCATTGCTCGAAGCAGGGTGGCTTCGGTATAATACTTGGGCGGTTTGGTCTGTTTGGCCATCAATTCTGGCAGATGCGGACCATTCTCCCCTACGGTAAAAGCAGGAAGAATTTTCTCTTCGTCTTTCTTTTTCTCATCCGATGCTTCTGCTTTTACGATGGAGGTATTACTCTTTTTCTTTTTTGGAAAAAGGACTCTCCATCCAGGCTCCAAAATTTCTTTACCAGTGGCTTTAAAAGTAATATGGTTGGGATAAATGTCTTTTTTAACCTTCTTTTCTTTTGTCGTCGCTTCTTCCTCCTCTTGCCATTTTGGATAAGCATTTTTATCAAAATCAGCTTCTTTTTCCACGCCGCCAATTACCACCGTATTAGAAATGATACAATCTGGATAGAATGCCGCTATAAATCTTCTAGCAATCGCATCGTATACATTTTGCTCCGTTAAGGGTAAATTTCGTTCTACGCCTGTCGGAATAATCGCATGGTGGTCCGTTACTTTTTTATCATTAAAAACTTTACCAGATTTACGGATTTTCTGCCCCAATAATGGTTGGGTAAACTGACTATAACTGGTCATCTTCCCAAGAATACCTGCCACTTTTGGGTAAACATCATTTGGCAAATAAGTAGTATCTACTCTTGGATAAGTAACCACCTTTTTTTCATAGAGCGCCTGCACTAATTTCAAGGTATTTTCAGCAGAATACCCAAATCGCTTGTTACAATGCACCTGCAAACTTGTCAAATCAAACAGCCGCCAAGGTGCTTCTTTCCCTTTCTTCTTGCTAAAATCTAAGACCTCAAATGGTTTGTTTTCTACCTGCTGCATCCACTCCTCCCCTATTTCTTTTTTATCAAATCGACCAAACTCACAGTTAAAAGCTACGTCTCGATAGGTTGTTTGCAATTCCCAATAGTCTCTGGGGACAAAATTGATAATTTCCAAATGGCGTTCTACTAACATCGCCAAGGTC
>CALLVC010000320.1 GCA_938010785.1 uncultured Saprospiraceae bacterium | reverse complement strand
TCTAGTGCTATCATTCATAAATCTTTGACACTTAAATCGGCGTCTTTAGGCAGCCCGTCCGCTTTGCGGTTCAGAAGTTTACACTTCTTCATGTTATACTGCGTTATTTATTTGTTCAATCCCGATAACTATCGGGACGGCTATTAAAAAAATAAATGCCTTGCCTAACAAAAAAACACAC
The DNA here is from genome assembly GCA_938010785.1 of uncultured Saprospiraceae bacterium. GTDB lineage: Bacteria > Bacteroidota > Bacteroidia > Chitinophagales > Saprospiraceae > JAFMDF01. Next base: position 8,212 of record CALLVC010000320.1, on the reverse strand, counting down.
TCGATTAACTTGTCAATTACTTATAAATGATAGCACTAGTTAATATATTACTTTAATTACATGACCTAACGACTAAACAATAAGACACAACACACTACTGATATAAAATACGATTTATAGGCTATAGTTAATACTAAAATCTAATGGACGAGTTAAAAATTTTAATTGTGGAAGACAATCTTTCCACTATGCAGGAATTAGAAAAACAAATTAAAAAAATTGGATGTAAACCAGTAAAAGTAGTGAATAACGCAAGAGCAGCTTTACAATATATTAAGCATGAATATGTAGATGCCGTAATATCCAAGGTTATTATTAATGGAGAGCCAGAAGGTATCCAATTAGCAAATAAACTAAAACATATAAAGTTACCTGTAATTTTTATCGCTTCCTCAGAAGACCCTACAATATATCAACTAGCAAAACAAGCCAATCCAACGGGGTATTTAGTGCAACCTATTAAAGGTGTTGAACTTCGAAGTGCTATAGATAGCAGTTTGAAGAAAATCAATAACAAAAAGAAGGTTAAAATGAAAGAAGGATTTATTCACGACGCATTATTTGTTAAGCAAAATAACCTATTACGAAAAATTCCTTTGGCCGATGTACTTTGGATAAAAACGGAAGGTAATTATAGTCTTATTCACACGACCAGTAAAAAGTATATCTTAAAATTGTCTCTAAAAAAAGTATTGGAGCAATTACCTCCTGATTATTTTATCCAAATACAGCGGGCTTACATTATTGCACTGCCCAAAATAGAGGACATTGATATATCGACCAACGAGGTGATAATCAATAAGGAAAGATTGCCCTTAGGTAGGAATTTCAGAGATGCCTTATTTAGCTGTTTGAAAATATTGAAATAGTTTTTAGTGGTGAGTGGTTCCTGTTTACCGACAGGTAGAAATTGTTAGTACTAACCACTCACCACTAAAAACTAACAACTATTTTACTTCCGCTTAGTTCTAGAAAACAAGGTAATATCCTTATTGAATAAAAAGCCATAAATCACACCTACCCAAGAATCATGTGCGTGTAGGTTATCGTAAAATTCGGGGGCCATTTTCTTTAATTTCGGTAAGCGACTACCAGGAATTGTAGGAAAATCGTGGTGTTCATTATGATACCCTACATTAAAAGTAATTTTATTTAAAGGGCCATAATAAGAGTACGTTTCTTGCCCTTCCTCAAATACATAATGTTCAGAAATAAAATGTCCTGCCGTAGGATGCAAACTTCCTGCAAAAAACATAGATAACAATAAATATAATAAGCCAGACCAACCTGCAAAAGGTAGGTAAATAGCCATTGCGACTACTTGAAAAGCAATATTATATTTTTGCCATTTATCTAGTTTTATCTTTTTTACAAATATAGGGCGAAACGCATAAACCAGAATCTGATTGATATACCAAGTCAATTTACCAAACAAACCTCTAAAAAAGGATGCTTCTTTGACCATTGGAATATCTACATCAATCCCGTCTGTTCCTTGGTGCCAGTGATGTAGTCCATGATAGACCTTGAAAGACATTGCATAAGGAGCGACAATTGGAAGATTCGCAAAAATGGCAAATATATTATTATGTTTTTTGGATTTAAAAGCTAAGTTATGCGTGATTTCGTGAATGGCTAAAAACATAGCACCTGCAATTGTAGCACCAACTACATAAGTAACAATTAAGAATGGAATCCATGATAATTGGTGAGCATACAAGCCAATAGCCAATTGGACAACGACCATCAAAGTTGTCCAATATTTTAGGTTCTTATCAATTCCAAATAATTCTTTTACCTCTGGATGCGCCTCCATAATGGCTTTTCTACGGTCGAAATGAGGTTCTCTATCTTCGACCCAGTAAAAATCATCTTTTGGAGCTGTTTTCTGTGAGACCATATTTTGAATGATGAATGATGAATGATAAATGATAAATGATTTCCAATATTAGGCTACCCATTAATTGTATGAATACATTTTCATTGTAAGGCAAGGTGCAAATATCAGACATTTTGAGGGCTTTTAGAAATTTGGGTGTAAAAGTATTGCAATTTAGTCTTTAAAACCTCATTCCCTCATAAACCTCATTCCCAACCCCTAATCCATTTCAAACGGCACATTCCGCTTAAAAGCACAACCAAAATCAATAATCGATTCCGTCTTGCGCACTCCTTTAATATGGTCAATTTTTTCGTAGAGTAAGCGGCGCATATGTGCATTACTTTTGGCGACTATCCGAATATATAAGGTATAACTTCCAGTAATATAATAACATTCGACTACCTCTGGAATACGTTTTAAGGCTTCAATAACTTCCTCTGACTTAGCATCTTCTTTCAAGACCAGACCTGTAAAAGCACCCCAATCAAAGCCTAATTTTTTCTCATCTAAGACGACTGTAGTTCCTTTTAGAATCTTCAATTCCTTCATCCGCATGACCCGTTGGTGGACCATAGTATTGGAAATATCTAAATCTGTAGCGATTTTAGAAAAGGGCCTTTTCCCGTCTTTTTCGAGGGCTTTTAGAATCCGTTTGTCCCAAGCATCTAAATAATCTTGTTGAATCATATGGTGAAAATAGTTAAGATTTGGGCTTAATAATTTAAAATTGACTTAAAAATAAAAAATTTAAATCAATTTAATTTTTTCTTTTTAAAAAAAAGTCAAACATTTTTCTTTTTTACAATATTAATTTAATCGTATGAAGAGAATAAATATTTAAAGTTACATTTGCCGTTGATTTAATTATTATAACCTCACTAGTTCAAATTTTTTTAATTAAAGCTTAATGCATGAAAAACTTATTACTTTTTACACTATCCCTATTATTTACGGTGCAACTTGCTGCACAACATAATGTTTCTGGTACAGTTGTAGATGATGGAAATCAAACTTTAATTGGAGTGAACATCCAAGAAAAAGGAACTTCTACAGGAACAGTTACAGATATAGATGGAAATTATAGTCTATCTGTTTCTTCTAGTACTGCCACTTTAGTATTCAGTTATACTGGATATTCTTCAACAGAAATTACCTTAAATGGTGAATCTGCCTTAGATGTAGAATTAATTGAAGGGATAGATTTAGGAGCTGTTCAGGTGGTTGGTTCTCGTAGCTATAGAAGAACTGCTACAGAGACACCAGTTGCTGTGGATATTATCGACATTCAAGAAGTGGCTACTTCAAATGGTAATATCGAATTAAACCGTATTTTACAATACTTAGCACCTTCTTTCAACGCTACGAAGCAATCTGGTGCGGATGGTGCGGAACATATTGACCCAGCATCTTTGAGGGGGTTAGGTCCTGACCAAACATTAGTATTAATCAATGGTAAGCGAAGACACCAATCTTCTTTAATCAATATTTTTGGTACTAGAGGTTTGGGTAATACAGGTACGGATTTTAATGCCATTCCTGCTTCTGCTATCGAAAGAATCGAAATCTTAAGAGATGGCGCAGCAGCACAGTATGGTTCTGATGCGATTGCGGGTGTAATCAATATCGTATTAAGAAAAGGAACAAATAAGTTGACAGGTTCTGTTACTGCAGGTGCTTATAATTCGAGCCCTCCAGGAACTTTTGATGCTGAAGCTTCAAATATTCCTGGTAACTACACCGATGTAAATGGTGCGGGTGGTACAGATACAAGAGATGATTACCCAGGTTTGGACGGAGCAACTTATAAGGTAGCTGCCAACTATGGTTTTGATATAGGGGATGACGGTGGTTTTGTCAATTTTACTACGGAGTTTATCAACAGAGAAAGAACATTAAGACCAGGGGCACCTTGGAGAAGAGGAATGGGTGAAGCAGCGATTTCTGGCTTTGCAGCATTTATGAACGGAGCGATACCTATCGGTGACAAGACAGAGTTCTATTTCTTTGGTGGTAAAAACTATAGAGATACAGATGCTTATGCTTTTACAAGAGGCCCTGCTGCTGAAGATAATCGTTCAGTAGCTTCTTTATACCCAGGTGGATTTACCCCTAGAATTACTTCTATCATTAATGATAATTCTATTTCTGGTGGAGTAAGAAAGCAAATGGCTGGTGGCTGGAGTGTTGATTTTAATAATACTATTGGTGAAAATGATTTCCACTACTTCATTAAAGGAACAAACAATGCTACTTTAGGAGATGCATCTCCAACGGATATTGATGCAGGTGGTCACACATTGACACAAAATACGACAAGTTTAGATTTTTCTAAATACTACGAAAAAGGAGACGGTATTGGAACGAACCTTGCTTTCGGTGCGGAATTTAGAACAGATAACTTTACCATTTTTGCGGGAGAAGAAGCGACTTGGGCGGCATACGATGTAGATGGTTTATTAATCACTCGTCCTGACCAAGTTTCTACTGGTCGTCCAGCAGGTTCTCAAGGTTTCCCAGGCTATTCTCCAGCAAACGAAGTAGACAGAAGTCGTTCTAATTTTGCGCTTTATGGAGATGCGGAATTTGACATCTCTAAAGCATTCTTATTAAGTGCTGCTTTGAGATTTGAGAATTACTCTGATTTTGGTAGTACACTTAACTGGAAATTGGCTGCAAGAATGAAAGCAAGTGAGAGTTTGTCTGTTAGAGGTGCAATTTCTACAGGATTTAGAGCGCCATCTTTAGCACAACTTTTCTATAATCTAAGATTTACCTCTTTCGTAGATGGACAATTGAACGAATCTTTATTATCAGCGAACAATAGCCCAGTAACTAAAGGTTTTGGTATTCAAGACTTGAAAGAAGAAGAATCTTTTAATGCAAGTTTAGGATTTACCTACAAAGCAGGTCGTTTTACGGCTACTGTTGATGGATATTACATTGCAGTAGATGATAGAGTTATCATCACAAATAACTTTGACGCGACTTCTTTAGGAATTGGTGTTTCTACCGCTCAGTTCTTTGCGAACGGAGTAGATACAGAGTCTCAAGGTTTAGACGTTGTATTGTCTTATAAGCCAGACATTGCAAATGGTTCGTTGAATCTTTCTTTAGCAGGTAACTTGAACAACTTAGAAGTAACTAACATTAGAAATAATAACTTGGACGAACAAACTTTCTTCGGTGATAGAGGTCGTTCTTTGTTAGAAGATGCAGCACCTGCTACCAAATTTGCTTTCAATGCAAATTACCAGAATAGTAAATTAGGCGTTAATTTAGGGGTTACACAGTTTGGTAAAGTAAGTTATATCGGTTTCGCAGGAGAGCGAGTAGATTATGATACAAAAGTAACAGCTGATTTAAGCGTCACTTTAAAAGCAAGTGATCGTATCAACTTTACATTAGGAGGTAATAATATTTTTAATACCTACCCAACTCAGCAAGATTTCAATAGCACAGATAACTCTGGTTACTGGGATTCTACACAGATGGGTTTTGGTGGAGCATATTACTATGCTAGAGTTGGATTTTCTTTCTAAGAAAAATACAAATAACAGCTCCTTGTAGGCTTTGTCGCTTATAAAGTGGTGTTAGGGAGTAGGCAAAAAAAAACCTACCCGATTGAATTGTTAAAATTATAATTCGAACTAGCTAGGATTCGACACGGAAATCTCTTCGAGATTTACACGGAATAAAACGGTTTCCTTCCTAAATGTGTTCTAGGTCGAGTGCTATTATGGATTCGACCTAGAGCAAATCTAGTATAGAAACCGTTTTATCTGTGTATTTTTCAAAGAAAAATCAGTGTCGAATCCTATCTAATTGGGTAGGTTAATTTTTACCACTTCCCTTAGGTAAAAAAGGGTTAGGTATTTTTAAATATCTAACCCTTTTTTCGTTTATTACATTTTTGTAAAATTGAAACCATAAACTGTAAACCGTGAGTCAAACCACAGATAAAATAGGTTGGAAAACCGCAGCCGCCATTGTCATCTCCAATATGATTGGGACAGGGGTATTTACCAGTTTGGGTTTCCAAATAGCAGATATCAAGAACACTTGGAGTATTATGCTCCTTTGGTTTATCGGAGGGATGTTGGGACTAATTGGTGCATTTACCTACGCAGAGCTAGGCACGAGATTTAAAGAATCAGGCGGCGATTACATTTATTTATCTAGAATCTTTCACCCTTTTGCAGGGTATTTATATGCATGGATTTCGCTTACAGTAGGTTTTTCTGGGCCGATAGCCATCTCTGCCTTAGCGATGACCAGTTATTTAAGTCCTATCAATCCTGAAATATTTACCGATTGGTTTGGTATTGGTATTATTTTATTAGTAACCCTTGTTCATTCTGTGAGTGTGGGACAGAGTGGGCGCTTTCAGCAATATTCTACGATATTAAAAATAGCTTTTGTTTTTGTCTTGATAGTTTTAGGTTTTTATTTTATTCCGGTAGAAAATACTGCCTTAAATTATTCGTCTACTTGGAAAGAAGAACTTTTTTTACCAGGTTTTGCCATATCCCTAATCTATGTGTCTTATGCCTATACAGGTTGGAATTCTGCCGCCTATATTACGGATGAAATAGAAGACCCAGATAAAAACCTACCAAAGGCATTAATTCCCGCAGCGATATTTGTAACGGTGGTTTATATCCTTTTACAGCTGGTTTTCCTAAGGCACGCCTCTGTTGACCAATTATCCAACAATGTCGAAGTCGCTATGATTTCTTTCTCCAATGTATTAGGCGAAAATGGTGGTTTTTGGGTCAGCATATTTATCGGTATTCAATTAATAGCAACCATCAGTGGTTATTTATGGGTAGGGTCAAGAATATCTTTTGCGATGGCGAAAGAGAATCCCTTATGGAGTAGTATCGCAGTCAAGAATAAGAATGGCATTCCAGTTAGAGCTTTATGGTTACAGGGAATTATTGCCGTTATTTTAACTCTAACGGGGACCTTCGAACAAGTAATGTTGTATGCAAGTTTTGCCCTACAGTTGATGGGGACTTTGACCGTGGCATCCTTATTATGGTTAGAAAGAAAAGAAGGGACGTATCATAGTCCTGGACGCCCTTGGTTTCAATATATCTTTATCATTTTCAGTATTTTCGTATTAGGGTTTATGCTAAAAGAACAACCTTATGAAAGTATGATTGGGATTGGGTTCGTAGTGGTTGGAGGGATTACTTACTTTTTGCAGCCGACAAAAACACAAATTTAATAGTTACCTAAAAGCATCCTACATAAAAAATCACGTTCTTTATAGACTAAAAATAAAACTCTGTGAAGAAACACCTTCTATACATCCCCTTCTTATTACTGACGTTAACAGGAAGCAGTTATGCCCAAAATGACATCTGCACAGGCAACCTAGGAGATAATATTTTTGAATCAGGTGATTTTGGGACGGGTCAAGTAAACATTCCGCCTAAACCAGATGACCTTCTTTCCACCTACATGGGAAGAGGGATTAAATCTTTTAGAAAAATTGAAAAATAAATTATCAAGAAAGGATAAAGAGTTAAGAGAGAAACCATTTAAGAAAGCAGAGCGTTTTATTAAAAATGGAGGAGCAAAGAGTGGTGTGGATGCACCTGTCAGTATTAGTTTTAGTAATAAAAGGAAGCCTTCAATACGGGTAGATATAGAGATTATTAAAGGGAAAGCTTTTGTTTGTATTACTATTTTTATAGTATTTATAATAATATATTTATTATGAAGTATTTGTTTGGAAATTTTTTAGAAGACCAAAATGTATATCTTCAAAATGAGGAATACTATAATAATTTATTTAAAAAAATAACTGGTCATAAACCTAAATCATATTATAATACAAAATATGCAAATGGGGATAAATTTTTGAATGGAAATCCTATTTTTAGTACAAAATACAACAACCGTTTAATAAGAATTATTCAAGATGAGCCAGAATCTGATGGTCCTTATTTATATGCAAGAATAGAAGAAAAAGATGATAGGACTTATGAACTAGTGATTAACCTTGAATTGTCTAAAGAAATTGAACTGAAGTTAGCAGATTATTTGAAGAAATGGTTTAAAGAAAAGGTAAGTCCAAAAGAAATGGGACAGATATTCAAATCATATGATATACAAAAAGAAGAAGCTTCACATCAAGAAGTAATAAAGGAATCAGAAATAATTTATCAAAAGAAAGAAGACTTAAGTAATGCAGCTCAATTAATCGGGTAATTTTTAGCAGCCTTTTTCCGCTATTTTTTACCAAAAAATAAATCCGTAGCGGGTGCTATGCATTGATTTTTTGGCGAAAACTATCGAAAAAATTCAAGCTAAAAATTTTAC
>CALLVC010000319.1 GCA_938010785.1 uncultured Saprospiraceae bacterium | reverse complement strand
AGTAATTAACGCAAAAAGCTAATTAAAAGAATTAGCTAATAATTTTAGGATATGTTCACTACCTACTTCGGTAGTTAAAATGGGATTTGAATTTAACAAGGCACTCTTTAGTGGGATTTAGAATGCCTTGTTAAAATTCATACTTTCACAGAAAGATTAGCAGGGAACTAAAATTAATAGATTGGATAAAAAGCACTTTTATATAAATACCAAATAGAAAACTAAAGAATTAATTTTGGATATGTTCATGGGATTATAATTTGTTGAAAAAAGCCGCACACACTGTGCGGCTTTTTTTTGTCTACTACTCACCTATCTTTTCTTTTATTTCTACTACTTTTGATTCTCTAAAATATTTAGCTGTTTAAAAGCGTCTTAAATAGACCCCCGCCGAGTCGCCGCAGGCGACGAGGCAAGCTTTTAATTACACTGTAGTTATTTATAAAAATTATTTGCTTTAAGAAAATCTCTATTTTCAATGAAAATTTGTATCAAAGCCATTTTTGCTATTCTTATACTATCGTTTTTTACCCAATGCGAAGAACCCGTCATCACACCTAAGCCAAGAGGATTTCCCAAAATAACTTTTCCAGAAAAAGGATTAAAGCAGTTTACAGGAGATTACTGTAATATGGAATTTAAGTATCCTGCCTATGCAGAAATTCAGCGGAACAAATATTTTTTTGGAGAAGAAGCGCCTAACGACTGCTGGTTCAATTTATATTTTCCAGATTTTGATGCTAAGCTACATTGCAGTTATACGCCAATAGATAAAGAGAATAATATCGAGCATCTACAAAAACAAGCATTTAAAATGAGTGATTGGCATAATAAAAAAGCGAGTTTTATTAATGAAAATATTTTTGAAAATCAACAAAGCGTAATAGGAATGACCTTTGACGTGGATGGGCCTGCGGCATCTCCTTTTCAATTTTTCTTGACGGATAGTTTACAGCAAGACCATTTTTTTAGGGGCGCTTTTTATTTTAATTCGCAGGTGAATACAGATTCATTAGCGCCTATTTACAATTTTATTAAAGAGGATTTAAAAGTTATGTTGAATACATTTGAGTGGAAAGAGTAAAGGGAAAAGAACGAGACATAGTATAAAAGATAAAAGGTACAATTTACTTCTCTTTGAGGCAGCTTGTACCTTTTCTTTTTTACAATCTTTTATAATTATTTTTCTAATAGCTGAGCTTATTGAAAAAATGACTTATTTAATATTTTGTAAATAATCGTAAAAAACAATTTAAAATTTGGTTATTTGAAAAATAACCAGTACCTTATTTTAATAAGTTCACTTTTATAAAAATTGTAGTTAATGAGAACCCACCACAGAGAAGTTTTAATTTATTATAATGCGGATTCTAATGCAGATAGAAAAACGGTTGCGCATGCAAGAAGTGTCACCAGCCATTTGAAATCCTACGAGTTTAAAAAAGCACCATCTTCCAGTACTAGTTGGCAGATGATTTTAAGTTCTCTGGATATTCATCCTAAAGATTTATTGAATAAAGCACATCCGTATTATCGAGCGCACATCAAAGGAAAAGAGTTTGATGAAGAAGATTGGATTAGTTGTTTACAAAGAAATCCGGAGTTAATAAAAGCCCCGATTGCAGTTCGAGGGCATAAAGCAATTTTGTGTAATAACCCAACGGATATACTGAGACTTATTTAAATTTATTAATTCGCCATTCCTTGACTTGTGAAACTATAAAATTACCCAAAGATTAGATTTAAGTAAACTTCCCTAGGAGAAAGTAATGAGATACTTTCTCCTTTTTTTTGTTCCAGAATTTAGAAATGATGCAGCAAATACAAGCTGGGAAGATTTGATGGAGATGCGCTATTTTGCCAGTACTATTATCAAAGCCTCGAACGTACACGATAGAAAGATTGAAGGTTATAGGACGGGCGTAGATGCACTTTTAGAAGCGGAGAAAATCAAGCAAGAGATTTTTAACTTCGAACACGACCTTTGGAGTTATTAGTGGAGTAGGCAGTAAGCAATAGGCAGTTTGCAGTTCAAACTGCCGACAAATTCAATGTAGTCATCAAATTTAGTGGCTTCGAAGAATATATTTAGTCAAAGGGAATCGGATATTAGTTATCGATTTAGGCTCTTACACAAATTTTAAGACCAACAAATTGTCGATATTTTAAATTATCGATAATTCATGGTTTCCGATTCCCTTCGGATGGAGGCTTAAAGTTTGAGTTTGAACTTGATTCTTGAATTTGAACTTTACTTAGTTCCTTAACTACGGTAACTGATAACCTAATTTTCTCCTTTAAATATCATTTTTAGCAATTAAGAAATTCATTTTATAGATAAAAAAGGACAGAACCATAAATAACTGTGTATTTTTGTGGGAGTTTTAGAAAATAGAGGAGGAGGGGAAATGTATTTATACAGTAGACTTTATTCGAAAAGTTTTCTTAAGGCCGACCGTGAACCGTATGCCGTGAACCGTGAACCGAATAAAGTCTAGTAAATAACTGTCTTAATAAAATGGCAAGAAGAAATAACGATTTAGCGGATACACCAAAAGTAAAAGTAACCCAAGAGAGTTTTAGAGAGGCAATCAAGTCTTTAGATTTTATTAGGCCTTATCGTTGGTCGTTGATAGGCGGAATGATATTGCTTTTTTTGACTAGTATGATTTTTATGGTCATGCCTTGGTTGATAGGACAAATGGTGGATGTAGCCCAAGGTAAAGCCGAACATACTTATACTTTAAAAGATATAGGGTGGGGCTTGATTATTTTATTGGCGGCTCAAGGATTTATATCTTATACTAGAGTGATTTTATTTGCGAATGTTAGTGAAAAGGGGACGGCTGATTTGAGGAGAGCATTATATAAGAAAATGACATCCTTACCGATTACTTTTTTTGAAGAAAATAAAGTAGGAGATTTAATTAGTCGATTAACTGCGGATGTAGAAAAATTGTATAGCACTTTTTCTATCACCTTAGCAGAATTTTTACGTCAGATAATTATTTTAGTAGTAGGGATTATCTTTTTGGCGATAACTACGCCAAAATTATCCTTGATTATGTTATTGACGATTCCTTTTGTAGTCGTTAGTGCTATCTTTTTTGGTCGATATATCAGAAAATTATCAAAGAAACGACAAAAGCAATTAGCAGATTCCAATTCTATTTTAGGCGAAACCTTACAAGCCATTCAAGTCGTCAAAGCATTTGCCAATGAGATGTTTGAGGTCAAAAGATATTCTTCTTCTATTGATGGAGTTGTGAAAATTGCTATGAAGTATGCACGTGGACGAGCGCTATTTGCGACATTTATCATCACTATACTTTTTGGGGCTTTATTTTTTATCATTTGGCAAGGCGCGATGATGGTCCAAAACGGAACAATCTCCGCAGGAGAACTAGTGGCTTTTGTCACTTACACTTTTATTATCGGTGGGTCGATTGCCAGTTTGGGTAATTTTTATCCAGAGATTTTAGGAGCCTTTGGAGCAACAGAAAGAGTGCGAGAGATTTTAAATACGGAGAGCGAAATGGATTTAGAAAAGAATCCATTGATTACACCGCAAAAAATTGCAGGAGATATTGAGTATAAAAATGTGCATTTTACTTATCCTACCCGACCTGATATTCCTATTTTAAAAGGCATCGACATAAAGATTAAGGCAGGGCAAAAAGTGGCATTAGTCGGACCAAGTGGAACGGGAAAATCGACTATTATTCAATTGTTGCTTCAGTTTTATAAAATTTCGGAAGGAGATATTTTGGTAGATGGACAAAGTATATATGGGCAGAATATTAGAGATTTCAGAAACAATCTAGCCCTAGTGCCACAAGAAGTGATTCTTTTTGGCGGAACCATCAAAGAGAATATTTTATACGGGAAAGAAGATGCCTCAGATACAGAAGTAATTGCCGCAGCTAAGAAATCTAATTCATGGGAATTTATCGAATCTTTCCCAGAAGGTTTAGATACCATAGTGGGAGAGCGAGGTGTAAAATTATCGGGTGGCCAACGCCAGCGAATCGCCATAGCAAGAGCTATTTTGAAAAACCCTACTATTCTTTTATTGGATGAAGCAACATCGTCTCTAGATGCAGAATCAGAAAGGTTGGTACAAGATGCGTTGAATAATCTAATGGAAGGTAGAACCTCAATAATCATCGCTCACCGATTGGCAACTATTCGAGATGTAGATACAATTTATGTATTAAATAATGGAGTGATAGAGGAACAAGGAACACACGATGAATTATCTCTAATGGAAGAAGGCTTATATAGCGGCTTAGCGAAATTACAATTCGAATCAGTTTAGGGTGTTAAGAAAATGCTTATACTAGAAACCGCATAAAAAAGTGATTTTGAAAAGATGGCTAGATGGCTTTATTGTTTGATTGTCAACGTGATGTGAGCTATCAAGCAATCAAACCATCTAACAATTTTAAACGGTTCACAGTATAATTATTGTTCTTAATACCCCTAATTCATCATTCATCGTTAAAAAAAATCAACGCTTAGAAATCTTATTATTAGACACTTGTTTTTGACGAGAACATTTGTGTCGTCCTTCCATGAAATTTCTCTTTTTACTATGTTTCGTTGCTCGACCTTGTACTCTTGCTCGCCACATTTTCCAACTACTTTTTTTCATCTCTTGCCGCATTAAGGCAATCACATCTTTTTCAGGTACATTAAATTGAAAAGTAATGGCATCAAATGGCGTTCGGTCTTCCCAAGCCATTTCAATAATGCGGTCAACATCGTCGTTATCTAGGTTATATTTTTCTTTGATAGACATAATTATGAAACATAATAGTATTGGAAATGTTGAAAATATTTTTGATTAAAAATCAAATATTTCCTCAAAAAAATTCCCTTACTGATACTTTTATCAGTAGAAGAACACTTTCTAATCCATCGAAGACTTTATAATTCTTATTGTTCTTGCTAACTATTATCGGTTAGTTATTATCCATCTTTGGAGTCCAAAAATTAATACAAATATCAATTTAGCGTATTCTGCTTATAGTGATAATCAGTTTATAAATTCCACTTTGTTCCGAGAGATAACTAGGAATCCATCGCCACCAAGACCTGGAGAACCGCCAATTCCATTACAAAGCCCATTTACTTTTCAAGATACAGCGCAGGAAATATCGAACACCTTTATTAACTCAATAAAAGGAGCAGAGGTAAATATCAAAAATGCGTGGAGAATTGATGAAAAGCAGTAATTAACTTTTGGGTATCACTTAATCAATAATGAAGTTACTTTTGACTTGCAGGTGGATGATAAAGGAGTAGTCAATAAAGAGACAGCAGCTACTCAACACTCCGCTTATTTACAATATAATGTCAAGCAGTTTAAAAAGTTGAATATAGCATTAGGTCTTAGAAATACTTATTATTCCATTACCTCAAAAAATTATTTATCTCCAAGAGTTAACCTTTCTTATAAAGCGACGGATAATTTGTTACTAAAAGCATCTTGCAGTAAATATTATCAATTTTTAAGAACCAACACAAGAGAAGACCGCTTTAGTAAGACTTACGATTTTTGGGTATTGAGCAATGATATACCTGATGAAATTCCTATAGCTTCTTCCAAGCAATGTATGATAGGATTTAATACAAAAAAAGATGGATTTGAATTAGATGTAGAAGCGTATTATAAAACAATGGATGGAGTAACAGAATTAGCGCCAACGGCTAACGGCTTTCTTACAGGGGAGGTGTCGGCTTCTTCCAATCAGGAATTTAAATTTTTTACGGGAACAGGTTTAACTAGAGGAATAGATGTGTTATTGAAAAAAAGTGCGGGTAAATATACAGGTTGGTTATCTTACACCTTACCGCTCGATACCTAATGAAAGAGACGATGACCAACGTCAAGTTAATCAAATAACGGGAATAGAATGGTTAATGTTAGGAATTACGCCGAATGTTAGTTTTTCGGTGGATTTTTAGTAATAAATGCTATTTTTAAAAGGTCTTAAACACCCCTAAACTTATTACGAATTGATTTATATTTTTACTAAAGTCATACTTACCTTCTGCTATGCCTGACCATTTATCAGAGAGCCGGAAATCTATTCCTCCGCCGATGTCTAGTCCTATATCGTTAAATCGCTCTAGTTTGATACTATCTTTTACTCTTATTCGGAAAGCATTAAGACCTACCAATCCATAAACGTTAAACTGCTCTTTGCGTATCCCTAAATATTGTAAGTGGGCATTAAATTCTGTAATGGTAATGATTGCTGGCGAAGTTGTAATATAGTAATTGAAGTTTACCGACGGGCGCAGTCGCTCATTAATTTGGTACATCCCTCGCACTTGTACACCAGCATCTTCATAATAAGCACCATAAGCAACACCGCCACCAACGGATAGCTGTCCATAAGAACAGAGAGACAATAAAAGAAAACCATAAACTAGTAATAAATTACGCATTCGATTTGTTTTTTGAGTTTTAAAATTTTATAGAATAGCTAAAAGAAGGAAGCAAACTAAAGGCGGTACCTTGTCGAACGGTTCCTTCAATACCAAAACTAGAACAACAATTTCCATTACTTGTCATTCCCGAAATAAATTTACTATCATATTCAACAAAAAAGGGATTCCTTCTCCCCAAAGCATTGTATACAGAGAAATTCCATTGCACAGGGTGCAATCGGGCTTTGTCCCCAAGTCCCGCTAGGGACTAAACATAGGTAGGCAATAAATTATAGAATTGCACCATTAAATCGTGCCGTAGGTACGTAACATGGGTTTCAAAATCATGTTGCGTACCTACGGCACGACTAAATGCACCTATTTGATTGCTATGTCCTACCAATATTTAGTACCTACGGCACTATTTGTTGGGGACAAACTCCAATTACGCCCGGAAAATACCTACTTGTTTTACAATATGTTTTGTAAATATTTTCATTAAATAAAAAAAAACTTACCTTGATACTTTAATCTCAGACCTAAGGTACTCCTTCTTTATCATTCTCCCCATGGTCTACCTTGTTATTCGCCCCCACATAGCGCGCTAAGACATAAATTAACTTAAACTTTTGATGGCGGCTATTTTTTTAGCCTAAACTTGCATTCGTAAAATGAACCAGTCATTTATGTGTGATTTTTTTATAAAATAAGCAGGTGGTAACTTTCTTCTGACAGTAAAAAAATGTACTTTTATAGCTTATCCTAATTACTAGGTTTTCTCATCTATATTAATTTCTTACTACACTACCTACTTACATTTTTACTTTTACAAAACAGCTATAAATAAAGCCCCTCAATTATTGTTTACTATAAACATATGTTTAATGTGTACCATGCTGATAACCAATAAATCACTGACTGATTTTTGATTATCTCATTGAAACATCCCCCCTCTCTTTGTGAAAATAGCTTTCACAAATACGCCCCCACCTAGCAATCTTTTCAATTTAAAAACAAAAAATGAACTACAAACACAACATTTGTTGCAAGACTTCTTGTACATTGAACTGGTTTGGCGAACAACACTTTACTCCAATTCTTGGTTTTCTGCGACTTAGCTTCCTTATCCTACTTTTAGCTTTTCTAGGTTTTGGGAACCTTCATGCTCAAAATATAGCCTTTTCAAAAACTACTTTACTAGGGACTAACTTAAGTGAACCAACTTCTCTTGATTGGGGACCTGATGGTAGGTTATATGTATCAGAACGCACAGGATTAATTTTTGCTTATACGGTAGAGAAAGTGGGAAATAATTTTCAAGTATTAGATACTGAAACGATTGATTTGGTTAAAAATATTCCAAATCATAATGATGATGGTAGTTTTGTCAACTTCGTTACTAAGCGTCAAGTAACTGGACTCTTAATATTAGGTACAGATACAAATCCTATTATCTATGCTTCTTCTAGTGATGTGCGAATCGGAGGAGGAGGAGGTAGTGATACTAATTTGGATACTAATTCGGGGATGATTTCAAGACTTACTTATCAAGATTCTAGTTGGGCAAAAGTAGATTTGATTCGAGGCTTGCCTAGGTCAGAAGAGAATCATGCAACGAATGGAATGCAATATGATGCAGCGAATAATTTATTGTACATTGCTCAAGGTGGAAATACGAATGCGGGCGCTCCTTCTGCTAATTTTGACCACCTTTGTGAATATGCCTTATCAGCTACGATTTTAGCAGCTGATTTAACGATGTTGGATACTATGCCTGTCTTGGTTGATGCTACTTTTGGGACCGATTATATTTATGATATTCCAACCTTAGATGACCCTACTCGACCTAATGATGCTAATGGTAATGATATCAATGACCCTTTTGGAGGAAATGATGGATTGAACCAAGCAAAGTATATTCCTGGAGGACCTATTTCTATTTTTTCTGGCGGTTATAGAAATCAGTATGACCTTGTTTTAACCGAACTAGGGTATATATATACTTGGGATAACGGTCCCAATATCGGTATTGGAGGACACCCTGAAAATGAAGGTTCGCCAAATGTTACGAATAATTGGCCACCCGGCGAACCAGGTTCTAATGGACCTGGCCCTAACGATGGTCAAGTGAATAATCAAGATGGATTGCATAAAGTCACTCAAGGATATTATGGTGGACATCCTACTCCAATTAGAGCCAATCCTTTGGGAGCGGGACTGTTTACCCACGAAAGTGGAGCAAGTGAAACGGGTACTTTTAGAACAGCGATTACTGGTGACCCTGCTACTACTTTGCCTATTGATTGGCCGCCTTTTCCTGACAGCTTGAAAGATTTGCGCGAAGCGGATTATCAAAATCCAGGAATTAGTGACTCTAGTATTTATACTTGGGAGGCTTCTACTAATGGAATGGATGAATATACCGCTAATACTTTTGGCGGTGCGATGAAAGGGGACTTATTAGCGGTTTCTTTTTCGGGAGATGTACTAAGAGTAGATTTAGATGCCAATGGCGATTTAGGAGTGGATGGTGTATCGAGTATTGCCAACCAATTAGGGATTCCTTTAGATGTTACGACACTTCCAAATAATTCTTTATTCGCAGGTACGATTTGGATAGTTGAATTTAGTGGTAATTCGGTTGCTGTTTTAGAACCTTCTAATAATAATACCTGTCTTGGAACAGATGACGACACCATTGATGAAGATGGAGATGGATATACCAATGCAGATGAAATTCAAAATAATACGGATCCTTGTAACCCTGCTATTTCCCCTACTGATTTTGACCAAACCTTAATCGGTGGGTTTAAAGTATCTAATTTGAATGACCCTGATGATGATGACGATGGCTTATTGGATACAGTCGATCCTTTTGCACAAGATGCTTTTAATGGTCTAAATACCACCATTCCCTTTACCAATAGATTAGCTAATGGAACTAGTGGTTTGCTAGATTTAGGTTTTACAGGTTTGATGACGAATGGAACAACAGATTATTTAGATTTAATTAATAATGAAAATGATATTATTGCAGGTGGTGCACCTGAATTATTAGTGATTCCTATGGTTGATTCGGGGGTTGCTTTGGATACCAATAACAATGAAGTTAATGCTTTCCAATTTGGTGTAAAAGTGGATGCTACGACACCTTCTTTTTCTGTTTTAGGAAAAATTGTTCCGCCCTTTTTAGGGACGCCTCCTACTAATCACCAACAACATGGTATTTATATTGGAACGGGTGACCAAGATAATTATATCAAGATCCTTTTACACGCTAATAATGGTGGAGGAGGTATTCAAGTGATTCAAGAAAATAATGGAGTTGCTAGTATTGAAACTTACCCCTTTAGTACCATCTTATCAGCCTCTGAACTAGAACTGTCTCTTTCTATTAATCCTGCAAATGGCACTGTTCAACCTATGTTATCTGTCAATGGAAGTAATCTATTTCCTTTGGGTAGTGGTCCAATAAATACAACTGGACCTTTATTAAATGCTATTCAAAGTGAGACCGTCGCTTTGGCTGTTGGTATAACCGCTAGCTCGGTAGATGCAGGTGCGCCTTTTACAGCTATTTGGGATGATATTAAGCTCTTATTTAATGACCCGAATGCTTTAACGGGGCAATGGGAAACCATTAATGATGGCTTAAATTGTGCCGAATTGGGCAACCCCGGAAGTTGTCCAAGTGACCGTCATGAAACAGGGTATGTAGAAGCGGGCAATAAATTTTATATGCTTGGTGGACGGGAAACCAATAAGGTAAATATTTATGACCCGACCACAGATATTTGGATAGAGGGAGCATCTTCTCCTATTAATATTCACCATTATCAGGGTGTCGAGTATCAAGGCTTTATTTATGTGATGGGTGCTTTTACGGGTACTTTTCCTAATGATATTCCAGTGTCAAATATCTATATCTATGACCCTATTATGGATGAATGGATTGTTGGCCCTGAAATTCCAGCAGCACGGCGTAGAGGGGGGGCAGCCTGTGTCGCTTACAAAGGCAAAATATATTTATCTGGTGGCATTGTAAATGGTCATATTGATGGGGTGGTTAACTGGTTGGATGAATATGACCCCGTTACAAATACTTGGACTATGTTACCTGATGCTCCAAATACAAGAGATCATTGTAAAGGGGCTATTTATGAAGACAAATTATATATGGTTGGTGGTGCCAAAACTGGATTTAATGGTAATTTAAATTCGTTGGAATCAGCTATTGATGTTTATGATTTTGATACGGAAACTTGGACTACTTTAAATAATCCAATTCCAACACCAAGAGGAGGGAATGCCGTAGCTATTTTAGGAAATGAGTTATTAGCAATTGGTGGAAATAGTAGTTCAGGGACAGCGATTGCTTCTACCCAAGCATTGAATTTAGATAATGATAATTGGCGAATTTTACCTAGCCTGAATCAAGCTAGACATGGTTATCAGGCTGTTGTTAATAATGGGGTGGTTTATGTTGCTGCAGGTGCACCTCTAGCTGATGGCAATAGCCATAACTCGCAAGAGGTATTTTATTTTACCCAAAAAAATGTACCTGTCCTTAATCCAATTGTACAAAGTGTATTGGTCGTAGAAGGAGAAAATTTAAATACTTTAAATTTCTTGGAATTTGTTGACAGTAGCGAAACTTTGATACTAAGAAACACACAAGGAAATCAAGGAATTATTATTGAAGATATTAATATTGTTCCTGGCTCTTCTACAACTTTTAGCGTAGCCATAATAAATAACGTTTCTTTTCCATTAGTACTTGCCGCTGGAGATAGTCTAGGAGTAACGATTAACACAACTGGTCCTATCCCTTCAGCGGAAAAAGGTATTTTGTTAATCACTCATTCTGGCATAAATACACCGAGTACCAACATTATTTTAAATGATGTGATTTGTATAGATTTAGATGAAGATGGGTTTTGTTCAGAAGAAGACTGTAATGATAATGACCCTTTGATTCCTGCGACGGAAGGTACGAATTGTGATGATGGTAACCCGAATACGAATAATGATGTGATTTTGTCGGATGGCTGTACTTGTCAAGGTTCAGGAGATGTGATTGCAGATTGTAATGGGGTACTTTTTACTGGTGGAAACGGAGAAATCACTTTAGCGAATTTGTTTGCGACCTCCGAAAAAGTTGAAATTATTGGTGCAGGAACAGGATATGATATCGTACTAATTTGCGATGGAGATTGTGATAATATGGAAACTATACCAAACTTAACTCCAGGTAGCTATAATATCAAATTGAATATGTTCGGTAGTGACAATAGTTATTGTTATAGAGAGGAAACAGTTACCGTTTCATCAGGACCATGTATAGATGAAGATGAAGATGGAATATGTGTTGATGAAGACTGTGATGATACAGACCCTAATTTTCCAATGCCTATTGGAACGGCTTGTAATGATGGAGACACGACTACAATTAATGATGTTATCCTTTCGGACGGCTGTACTTGTCTAGGAACCGTGGTTTGTTCCATAGATGCTGATAACGATGGGATTTGTTTTGACGAGGATTGTGATGATGGTAATCCGAATGTTCCAACGACTCCCGGTACTGCTTGTGATGACGGAGATGTAACTACCGTTGGCGATGTGATTTTATCTGATGGTTGTACTTGTGCAGGCAGTAATGGTGGCCCAGCGAATTGTGACGATGTTCAATTTATAGGTGGTGAAGGTCAATTGACTATAAGTAATTTAACTGCTGCTAGTGAAAGTATAGAATTAATTGGTTCACCGACTAATTGGCAAATTGTACCTGTCTGTAATGGAGATTGTGATAATACGCAGGTTGTCACTAATCTTGCCCCCGGAAAATATACTGTCAAGTTAAATATGATGGGAGATGATAACTCTCATTGCTATAGACAAGAAGATGTTATAGTGCTGGATGGACCATGTACAGATGAAGATGAGGATGGCGTTTGTGTGCCTGACGATTGTGATGATACCAACCCAAATTTGCCGGCTGCTGAAGGAACAAGTTGTGATGATGGTGACCCCGATACTACGGGAGATGTTATTTTAGCAGACGGTTGTACTTGTGAAGGTATTTTTGTTTGTCCAATTGATATGGATAATGATGGTGTCTGTGCTGATGACGATTGTGATGATATGGATCCCGCTTTTCCTATGCCTCAAGGCACTCCTTGTGATGATGGAAATCCATTGACTGCTAGTGACATGATTCAGGCGAATGGTTGCACTTGTATGGGGGTTCCTTGTATAGATGCGGATGAGGATGGCCTTTGTGTGGAAGATGATTGTGATGATACCAATCCAAATTTACCAGCAATTCTAGGAACAGCTTGTGATGATGGTGACCCTAATACAACAGATGATGTGTATTTAGCGGATGGTTGTACTTGTGCAGGCATTGGGGGAGGTCCTGCTAATTGTGATAATGTGCAATTTGTTGGAGGGGATGGTATAATTACTTTGACTAATCTTACTGCTGCTTTAGAGGAAATCTCTATTATTGGTGCTAATACTAACTGGGCTCCTGTGTTGATTTGTGCAGCAGAAGAGGCTTGCGCTAATCCTTATATTATTACAAATCTTAGCCCAGGAGCCTATACTGTTAAACTGCAAATGTTTGGGGATGATAATTCTTACTGCTATCGAGAAGAAGAGGTGATAGTGATAGATGGTCCATGTACAGATGAAGATGAGGATGGCATTTGTATAGCACTAGATTGTGATGATACCAATCCAAATTTACCCGCTACTGTCGGAACAAGTTGTGATGATGGCGACGCTGATACTACGGGAGATGTAATTCAAGCAGATGGTTGTACTTGTCAGGGAATTCTTTCCTGTGCCGTAGATAATGATGGAGATGGTGTTTGTGAGGATATGGATTGTGATGATACCAATCCAAATATCCCTACTACTCCTGGTGCAGGGTGTGATGATGGAAATCCTGATACCTCAGGAGATATCATACTACAAGATGGCTGTACTTGTCAAGGAAGTATGGGCGGTCCAGCGGATTGTGATAATGTCGAGTTTACTGGTGGAGTGGGGGAGATAACGCTGACTAACTTAACGTCTTTATTGGAGACAATAGAAATCATTGGCTCAGAAACTAATTGGCAAGTGATTGAAATTTGTAGTCTAGATTGTGATAATATAGTTATCATTCCTAATTTATCACAGGGGGCTTATACCGTTAAATTACAAATGTTTGGAGGAGATAATTCTTATTGTTATCGCGAAGAAACTATTACCGTAACAGCTCCAACTGCAACGACAGCAGTCAATAGAGCTGCTAAAGTTTTGGCTTTTACAGCTTATCCAATAAGGCAAACGGTTGAAATGGAATGGTTGAATAATACAGGCTATAGGAATGACCGTTTTGTGATTGAGCGTTCCGCAGACGGTGTCGATTTTGAATCTATTTTAGAATATGATGCTACCGGAAATACGGATGCAATCAATAAATATAAAGAGTTAGATGCCAATCCTTTACAAGGAGAAAATTATTATCGATTGAAATTGATTTATGAGGATGCTTCTTTTGAATATACGCCTATTCAGAAAGTTACTTTTGCTAAAGTACCAGACTTTGGACTTTTCCCAAACCCTGCTCAAGATGTGGTTTTTATGGACTTAAAACGCTTTTTAGGTAAAGAAGTGACTATTTCCATACAAGACCAATTAGGTCGAGCGGTGTATGTACAGGAAGTTGATGATTTGTCTATTCCTATACATCAGATTGAATTAAGGGATTTTGATAATGGTTTATATATTATTCAAGTTAAAACGGATGGCTATCAAAGTATTGCTAAAAAATTATTAGTGTCTAAATTGCATTAGAGAAGGGCTAAACTAAAAAAACGGCTATCTTACTTAAAAGATAGCCGCTTTTTGGATTTGTAATTCCTAAAAATTACTTAGCGAATACAGATTCTTTTCCAAATTTCTTTACCAAAAGGTAATAGAACATTGCTCTGTATTTATTTCTATTAGATTTTCCTAATTGCTCTCCAACTTCTTTGATTGCTGCATCTAAAGCAGGACCGTCAGACATGCCTAATTTCTTGATTAGGAAGTTATTTTTTACTCTGTCTAATTCTGCTTGGTCCGAAGTAGATACTTTTGAGGAATCCACATTGTAAATAGATGGACCACAAGCCTTAGTTACTGCTTTTAATAAATCTGCATCTGCTGTTACGCCTGCCTTATCTTTTAATTCCTTAGTGTAAAGGTCTAAGGCTGCTTGAAACTTACTCATAGTAAATTCAGTTTTTAAATTAAGTAATGTAGTTAAATTTGAACCGTAATATTAAGGAGATATTGGCACTTTTAACAACTTTTTGATAGATTTTTGTAAACGTATCGTTAGATAGATAAATTCATTGTATACTAACTAATTTCAAGTGTTTGTAAGTCGCTGATTAATAGTTTTTTATATAATTATAATGCTGCTTTTAGATTAGAATTTATTGTTAATAGGTGGGGACTTTTAAGATGAATCCTACTTTGAATACATTTTCGATATTAATACGAGGGTCATTTTTTAATAATTTGCGTAAGCGAGAAATGAAAACATCAAAAGAGAAAAGTTGTCGTTTTGCCAAAGCCGATATTTTTCGTTTTAATAGCTATTATTTCTTGATAAGAATGTAAGTTTTAGAGGTAAGATTTTTTGCTTAAAAAGGGAAAAGGGATTACGCAATTAAGCATAACCCCCTTCTTATAACTTGTATTAGATTAATTAACTTTGGATGTTAAATTTTTGCATTTCTACGATTCGTATCTGTAGAAATTTATAATAGCTTCTATTTTTCTAGTCTTACTTAGTTCAGGTGCAAAATCGAATAACATTGGATATAAATCAAAATCTTCTGTCAATGCTTCCGCTAAAATATTGATTGCTTCTTTCTGTCGCTCCATTTTAAATAAACAAGCTGCGCGACAAAATAAAAGTTCTGCTCCTACTGTATAATCATCTGCTGCTTCCAAAAGGTCTAAGGTTGCTTTATATGCTTCTTCCTTAATTAGAAATGCTGCATATTTAACCCAGTAACTTACTTGGTCTGGAACTAGTTCAATCGCTTGATTGAAATATTCGTAGGCCTTCTCTGTTTTATTTAAAGTCGCATAGATTTCTGCCAAGGCTATAAAATATTCTTCTCGGCCTCCTTCTATTTCTAAGGCTTTTTCAAAATAAGCTATTGCTTCTTTCCAATTTTTTTCTTGGGCAGCACACTGACCTAGATGAAAATAAACTTCATCGTTGATTTCATCCATTTTGATGGAACGCTTATAGAATTCTTGCGCAATATCAATTTTGTCTAAGTGTTGATAGCATTGACCTATTTTGAATAATAATTCACTATCTGGTAAAATGTAGGTTAATACTTCTTCGTAACAATCTAATGCTTTTGCATAATTTTGAATTTCCATGCAAAGTTCTGCACAATGTCTATAGGCCCATTCAAACTCCTTGTCAATAATAAAGGCATATTCATAAGCTTCTATCGCTGATTCATAGTTGCCATAATAGGTATGTGCATGTCCTAAGTTATACCAAGCTTTTTTACAATAAGGGTCATGGTCAATCAAATCATTACAAAGTAGGATACTTTCATCAAACTTTCTTGACATTTCTACTGATAACCATATTCTATCTAATACCTCTTTATGCGACGGATTGAATCTTAATGTTTGTTTCCAAGAATTAAAGACTGATTCATATTGTTGCATATGCTCATAGATAATTCCTTCTGAATAGAATATATCCGCTAATTGATTCTTATTTTCTATGTGGCAAGCAACTTTTAATTCTCGAACAATAGATAAAGCACTTCCATAATCTCCAAATAAACCGAGTACTTCCGACTTAATCAATTTTACCTCATAATCACTTGGCGAAAGTACCTCTGCCTGCTCAATAGCACTCATGGCTTCTTTCTCTTGTTTTTGCTTTGCTAGCAATTCTGCTTTCTTACAATATAAGTTCGTAGAATGAAAATGTTGGTTCAATGCTTGGTCAACAACAGCTAATGCAAGTTCAATTGAGCTTTCGTTTTCGTAGTAGTCAATAATTTGAGAAAATACCGTTTCCTCATAGAATCCTACCGTTCCTTTTTGTGACATAGCCTCATACTCTAAAATCAGGCTATCTATAGTGTGTTGTTTATTGTAATTGTGTTGATGCATAGGTAGTTTATCATGATTTTTGATGCCATAAAGGTACATAAAAAACCTAGTATTTAGCTACGGCAAGATGAAAATAAATTACTTGTATTTGATAAAAAAAATTGTTTAAATTTTACTTTTTTATTGTAAAATATTATTTATCAAGCGATTATAAATTTAAGATAAAACATAATATTTTTTTCAAAATTCATATCTCTTTGATAAATTGTTTAAAATTTTTTTATTAAAATATTTTCAAAATCAATTTGTTATCTTAAGTTGAAATTCAAGAAAAAAAACCATATTTTTCCTATCTCAGTTGTAAATATGTGACATTAATTTAATGCATTTTTGACCAATTTCTCTATAATTAATCCCGAATACTCCTAAAAGCAGACCACTTACTTGTTTTAAATTATTGTACAGCTTGCTTTAACAAGGTCTGTTTTTTTAGTTTTTTATCCAAAAAAAAGGTGATTTTATAGTATTTTTTATATAAAAATGCTAAAACTAAGGAAGGGGTAATAGTAGGATGCAAAACAAAGCTCAAACACTTTTTTTATAATAACTAGTATTGTACCTCTTTAAATACTGAAAAGTCTTCAATTAGCCATATAATACTTTTTCAAATTTAGACGGATTTAGCCCTATTAGGTAACTTATTTTTTATGATTATTAAACCTTTATTAATTTGAGTAGTCTAAGTGATAAGCATAATGACCTATAATTAAGTTATTGATGTCTTTGCACTTAAAACCTTTAAAACACCTTATTGAAAGAGTCACTCGATATGCAGATTTTATCATTAGTCCGAGACCCTACTCGTTCTCATAAAACTTCTAAGCTAGACGTTCCTAACAATTTTTTCCGTATCGAACGGAAAAAATTGTAAAGAGGATTCAAAGGACTCGATGTCCGTTCAAATCAATACTATGATAGAGCAGCTTATTTTTATGAGAAACCCTAGTAAATAATTTATGCATTATAAGTTGTTTTAGGAAATGATTAAATTTACGTGACTCTTCAAGACAGGAATAAGGAGAGCGCATTAATTATTACTTACTTGTAAAATAGATGGCGCAACATAAAAAATTAGGAAACAAGCCCTATAATAAAAATCGGAATCGGAATGATAACCGAAACAGAAACGATAATCGAAATCAAGATAATCGTAATAACCGAAATGATAATCGCAATGATAATAGGCAAGGACAACAGCAAGATGCTCAAAGAACGGATAATACGCCTAAGAAAAATACTCAATCCAAAACCGAATCTAGCAATGACCTGATTATTTTTATTGTTTTTTTAATAAGTTTGGCGGCTTTCTTTTTAGTTAATAAATTTTATTTAGCTCCTAAAAAAAATAGCCTTTATGCAGCGACCAATCAAAAATTTATGAAAGAAGGAAAATTAACCTTCCTAGATGCTCAGTCTGAAAAAGTAATTATTGGTATTGATATTGAAATCGCTCAATCTTCCTATGAAATAGAACAAGGGCTTATGCATCGCCGGTCTTTGCCTGCAAATGGAGGTATGCTTTTTATTTTTGATAAAGAACATTATCGAACTTTCTGGATGAAAAACACCTACTTATCTTTAGATATTCTCTTTTTGAATGCCGAAAAAGAGATTATTCGAATCCGTAAAAAAGCAGACCCTTTATCGGAAACTTCTATTCCTTCTGGAGGCAAGGCTATGTATGTTGTGGAAGTATTGGCTGGCTTTACAGATGCTTATAATATACGTGTGGGCGACCATATAGAATTTACAAAATAAGCTTAGTGCTGTGCTCTATTTTGCCTCCCAATATTTTCTTTTCATATTATAATAAAATATGTTGGCATCCTTTTTGGAAAATAGATAAATAGATAGGCTTTTAAAACGCTTATTTATATCTCTCCACCATTAGTAATGGACTTATTATTTCGTCTTTACTTAGAATTAATCTTTATTAGTTCATTTCCCCTTATCATTTATTTTTATTTGTGACAATAATGTATTGTTATTGTCTAAAACATAACTTTAATATCTAATTTTTTGGTATTAGAGCAGGATTTCTCTTTCTTGGTAATAACGTTTGATAAACCCGTTATTCCACGATAAATAATTTAGGCTAAAATAATTACACATGCTATTCGAAGACAATACAGGTATTTTTAAAGATATTAGATTTTGGTTATTAGTTGTTGCATTAGTTACTTTAATAGCAATCGTCGGTCGCAGCTATTTAACTAGTATATAATAGTTTAACAAAGAGATTTTACCTTCCCTTTATTCTTTGATAAAAAGAAAACGCCTGATGAACCCTATCATCAGACGCCTTATTTTTTAAAAAGTGCTGCTTATTTAGCAGCTTATTACTTCTTCTCTTTTATTTCTATTATTTCTTCTTTTTCTGGAGCTTCTTTTTGACCTAAATATTGCGGTAAATCCATACCTGCCATATTAAACAAGTCATTTAAAGGTGGTACTGATTTATATAGACCAGAAACAAACTTAGAGGTGGAATTTCCTTCTCCTTCGCTATTGCCACCTTCCCAAACCGTCACTTTGTCGATTTTGATATTCTTAATCGCTTCTACCTGAGTTGCTACTAAATCTTCCAGTTTATCAGCGATTAACATTAAAACTGCATCTTTAGAACTTCCTCCAGCTGCTTTTACCAATTGTTCAAAACCTGATGCTTGTTTGTTTAAGACTTCATATAAACCCTTTGCTTCTGCTTCCTTTCTTAAGAAAATAGAATCGGCTTCCCCTCTTGCTA
Organism: uncultured Saprospiraceae bacterium; assembly: GCA_938010785.1. Lineage (GTDB taxonomy): Bacteria > Bacteroidota > Bacteroidia > Chitinophagales > Saprospiraceae > JAFMDF01. The sequence goes on along the minus strand of CALLVC010000319.1, from coordinate 4,059 downwards.
AAGCTCTAATTTGTTCTGCTTCTGCTTCTGCATCAATGATTTGCTTTTGTTTTGCAATTTCCGCTTGTACAATCGTATCTGCTTGTCGAGTGGCCATTTCCTTTTTCGCTCTGGCTTCTTCCGCAATTTGCTCTGCTAGATAAGCTTCTTCTAATGCTTTTGCAGCTTGTGTTTTTTCTGAGGCTGTTGCCAATCGTAAGTATTCTGCCTCCCTTTGCCGTCTAAGTGCATCGGATTCTGCTATCTTAATTTTGGCTAAGTTTTCTCCTTCAATTGCTTTGGCTTGAGCTTCCGCTTCACCGACTTTTCCTGATGCCTGAGCTGAGGTTACCGAAATCGTCTGGTCTCTTCTTGCATTGGCCTCACCAATAGAACCATCTCTTGTTTTTTCTGCTACACTCATTTTCGCATCGTTGATGGCTTTGGCGGCAGCTTCTTGTCCTAAGGCGTTGATGTAGCCAGACTCATCTTGAATATCTGTTACGTTTACGTTAATCAACTGTAAACCAATTTTGCTTAATTCACCTTCTACATTGGCGGTTACATTCATTAAGAATTTGTCTCTATCTACATTGATTTCTTCAATATCCATTGTTGCGATTACTAAACGCATCTGACCAACAATAATATTATAAGCCAATCCTCTTACTTCGTTTCGTTGGATACCCAATAAACGTTCTGCCGCATTTTGCATAATGCCATCTTTATTAGAAACCCCAACGGTAAACTGAGAAGGTACATCTACCCGTATATTTTGCTTACTCAATGCGCCTTTCAAATCGACGTCAATAGAAATTGGTGTAAGGTCTAAGTATTCATAATCTTGAATAACTGGCCATACAAAAGCGGCCCCACCATGTATACATTTTGCCGAACCTTGTCCAGTTCGACCATAAATAACGAGCACTTTATCAGAAGGGCAACGCTTGTATCTGGATATAAACCAAAACATCATTAACAAAGCTAATCCGATTAGCCCGACAATAACAATAATTGCAATTTGTCCCATAAGTTAAGATTAAAAAGTTAGGAATTTTCATTTTAGTATTGACTAAATATAGAGAACTTATTTTTAGTCAGTAGGATTCTTGAATAAATATATTCTTAAAAGTTATTCTAAAAGGTTTTCAATCGGTTCTACTAGTAATACGTTATTCTCTAAAACTTCTACGACTCGAATATCTGCTCCTGTAGGTATTTTTTCCCCTTCTCTAGTAGTCGCTTCCATTTCTCGCATGGTGCCATCTATAATGACATGTATTTTTCCTTCGCCACTTTCTGCGGGAGGTATCGTTAAGTACACTTTACCTGTATTAAAGACAGCGTTATTTATATTATAATTTCCATCTTGGCTTAATTTTGAAAATATATAGATTAAGTATCCCACAAGTAACATAGCTAATATACCTGCGATGGATGCAAATGTAATAGCCGTTAAAGTGCTTCTACCTGCATTCAAGACTAAAACCCCCGTCCATCCAAAAAAGGTAAAAAAGGCTATAATACTTCTTACAGAAAATACGGTAAAATCTGCATCAAGACCGAAACCAGGGTCTGTATCTATATCGCTTGATACCTCTATATCTATGTCTCCATCTATATCCGTATCAGCGTCTAACCCAATTAAACTAAAAACGAATTGAATTAGAAACAAAATACTGAATACTATAGAAATACCCCAAAATACTTGTTGCGGACCACTTAATGCAACCCACCAATCTCCTAGGTTTAGTAAAATCATGTTTTATTTTTTAGCTAGCTATTTAAGTGAAGATACAGAATAGGTTATAAGGAACGACGCACAAATAAGTTTTACGTTTATAAACGACTCTTTTTCCTTTAGCATCTGGCCACCCCGTCCGTTTCACGGTTCAGGAGCTTACACTCCTTCATGCTGTGCGGTTCACAAACGATGTTTGTTCATCTGAAAAAATTGGTCATTTATCTCGATAAACTCTTAATTTTTTCAGTCGTCTAAAGAAAAAATAGCTCGTTCTAAATCGTAAAAGTCATTTATCCCTCGTTTCTAAAACTTAATCTCTACTTTTTTTGTCGGGTGAGCATTGCTCTCATTCTTAGAACTAAAGATAGGTTTATTTATGAATTCTTAAAGCATTCCTTCGACTAATTACTTGTATTATTCGGCAAATGTGATGGGGATAATAAATTTTACGCCAAAAATTACATTTTTTTTATTCTAAAATGTTATATTCTTATTTTATTCCCTTTTTTCTAAAAATCTGATAATCAATGATTTGTTGAATTCTATTTTCACTTTTTTTAAAGTTAAAAAGACGTATAATTTCTTTTTTAAGGATTATTCAATCGGTAGTTTATTTTTAGTTAGAAGAGCGTAAAGTAATTGCTTAACTTTGCACAGAGACAATCACAATACTTAAGGAATAAATCATTGTTCTTTAATCTTTCTAAATTATTTATATCCAAAAACTCATGGTTGAGGTAAAAATATTTGCTGGACAACAAACCACTTATTTAGCGGAAGATATAGCTGATTTTTATGGACATCCTTTAGGGAAATGCATCTTACAAAAATTCAAAGATGGAGAGATGCAACCCGTTATTCAAGAATCAGTAAGGGGATGTAAGGTATTTTTAATCCAATCTACTTTTGCACCAGCTGATAATATGTTGGAATTATTTCTAATGATTGATGCTGCAAAGCGTGCTTCTGCAAATTACATCACAGTTGTTATTCCATTTTTCGGCTATGCACGCCAAGATAGAAAAGACAAACCGAGAGTTCCTATTTCCGCTAAGTTAATTGCCAATTTATTGGAAACTGCTGGAGCGAATAGAGTCATGACGATGGATTTCCATGCAGACCAAATTCAAGGTTTTTTCGATATTCCTGTAGATCACCTGAAAAGTGAAGCTATCTATATGCCTTACTTGGAAAAGCAGGATTTGACAAATGTAACTTTTGCCTCTCCAGATGTTGGTGGGGTTAAAAGAGCAAGAGCTTACGCTAAATATTTTACTAGACCTTTAGTTATTTGTGATAAATATCGTAAAAGAGCAAATGAGGTAGCAGGTATGACCGTTATTGGAGATGTAGAAGGCGCTGATGTTATCTTAGTGGATGATATCGTTGATACCGCAGGGACACTTTGTAGAGCAGCTGATATTATTATCGATAAAGGTGCTAAAAGTGTTCGGGCTTTATGTACGCATCCCGTGTTATCAGGTGATGCTTATAAAAATATTGAAAATTCGAAATTGAAAGAACTGATTGTTTGTGATACTATTCCTTTGAGAGGTAAATCTAAGAAAATAAAAGTGCTTTCTTCTGCTAAATTATTTTCTAAAGCAATTCGTAATACACATGAGCACAGGTCGATTTCGGCTTTGTTCGTTGGAGGTTAATATTATGTTGTGATTATTAGCAGCTATCGACTTTAAAATGGCGTTCTTCTCTTGAAAGGACGCCATTTTTTATTGATTTTTCTTGACTATTAACTGCCTCTTAAATAGAATTTTTATTCAAATATAAAAAAATACTATCTCACTACTCCTTCTACCCACTTCACTTCAAGTCGTTATAATAATTATTTTAATATGTTCATCTTTACATCATCAAAGGGAAAACAAGTAATTATTTGATTTTGCCTTTAAGACGGCAAATAATGCATGCGAAAAGCATTCTTTGTTTACGCTTCAATGAAACAACCTTCAATTTCGCCCCCTGCTCGAAATCCCACATTAGAGCAGGGAGGGAATTGGTCTAAAAATATATCATCGAATAATGATTCGATAAGTGCTTAGACATAAATAAATTAGGCTTTTGACCGAGGCTATTTTTTTGTTCAACTAGGCGAAAAACGCAGGCATAGCTTGCTATGACGAGTATTTTCAACGACGTGGAACAGAAAAAGAGACCGTCATAAAGACTTAAGTTATTTGTGTCTAGTGCTATCATTTATAAGTAATTGACAAGTTAATCGAGTGTATTTTTTTGTTAGGCAAGATGAGCCCGTACGGGTGAACCGTTTACGGACGGGTTGGCTTTTTTTAATAGCCGTCCCGATAGTTATCGGGATT
>CALLVC010000318.1 GCA_938010785.1 uncultured Saprospiraceae bacterium | reverse complement strand
AATATGAATTACATCGACTAAAACTAATCACTAAATTAGCTGATTTGAAAAAAATAAGTCTTCCAGAAGTAATCAATCTTTATAATCTTCATCCTTCTGCTAAGAGTTAGGCCTTTTATTAAATGGAGTAAGCGCAATATTCTAATATATTGTTTATCATTTTTTAAAATATCTTCTAATTTCACTTCCATATGCTATATTTATTTCTCGAAATAAATTTTTAAAAACCTATTCTCTAAAACTCAAACCCCGGCATCTGCACCCCTTCCACCATCCACTGCCGTTCTTCATTCAGTTGCATTTGACAAATCCCCATCCCTTCAAATTGCTCTTTTCCGCTATCATCCGCTAGAATACCTTCCCAACGAACCAAAAACGTAAAATACATAGCAGTTTCAGTGGGAAGAAAACCTTCTGGTTGAAAAGCAACAGGAATAACTGCTTGATACTGAGTGCGAAGCGCCTTTATCTTTTTTACAATGGTCGATTTAGGAACAACGTCAACATCAGAACGACAGGCTTCCGCTAACCATTCGCCATTATAAGGTTTTTCAAAATTCAAAATATCTTCTATAACAGCTTGTGCATTAAGGCCAATAAATTCAGGGGCATCTTGGTAAAATTCATGATAGGTGAAGGTATGAACAACCGTGTCTCCAGTATAATTACGCAATTGATGGGGAAAAAAATCATTAATTAAAAACCGATAATAGGCACGAGGGCTTAGAAATTCAGGTCGGTCAATGAAGACTCTTTTGGATAATAATAAAGCTTGAATGCGTTCAATTTCTGTTTCAAATTGTTCATCAGTTTCCAATAAATCTATGGGCGCAAATTTAGGTTTACCAATAAATTCATAAATGGCCACCATTGGTGCATTTTGAAAATCGGCTTCATTTTTTTTGACATTATCTAGAAAGGCAGCGATTAATTCAGGCGGGGCATCATCGGAGATAAAGGTTTTTGCACCAAAATTTAATTCTAAATCTAATGCTTTAATTTCATTATCTGCTTGTAATGATTCTTTGGGGGTAAGTTTTTCATTTTTCATTTTCAAAAAAGTTTACTTCGTGTTAGAAATCTTTTGGTAATAGCGTGTTTAAAAATTTAAACATGCGCTAAGATATTGGAAAGCAAACCAAGCTGTTTACACTCATAAACAGAAATTTTGTTGGTATATATTTTTTGTATTTGTATTTTCTACCGTACATTTCCTTCTGAATTACGCACTTGGCAGTCCGTTCCTTCGGGTTCAGAAGTATACTTCTTCGTGCAACGTGCATGAATTTTTTTCAACTTGAACACATAGGCATGTAGTAAAACCTATTTCGGCTTAAGACAAAGGTGCTAAAAACAGCAAAGGGCTATAATCAATTGATTACAGCCCTTTGCTTATTTACAAAGCAATAAAATTTACTGCTTAATAATTTTCTGTGTCGCTCGGTTCGTTCCGTCCCAAGTTTCAATCAAGTAAATCCCTGCATCTTCCCCCTGCAAATTAATGCTAGTGCGCTCTGACTTAACCACTTGTTCTTGTACCAAACGTCCAAATAAATCAAACACTCGGATTGTATGTTCCTCGCCGATGCGATTGTTTAAATCTACGGTTACGGGGCCGTTCGTTGGATTAGGAAAAGCTTTCAAGCTTGGCGTAAGTAAATTTGTCGATTCATTCCGAATCAAACCGCCACCACTTATTGGACTTGAAGGACCTGATGGGCCTTGCGGACCAGTAGTACCGCTTTCACCACAAGTCCAAGTTTCCGCTAATTCCTTTTCTGTCAAATTATACAAAGCTCTACAATCATAATTTGATAAATCCATACAATAGAAGCTACCATCTTCAAAATATAATTCTCCAGACTCCTCTGTTTGAATGTGTACAAAACTATAAGTCCCCAAATCGTAAACTTCTACAGAAATACCTTGACAATCCTCCAAATCCACAAAATCCATTAACCACTCATAGGTATCAAAAATTTCAGAAATATCCTCTGGTTCTGGTTCTGTTGTTGGACCACAAGATTGCATACAAACTTCAACAGTTGGGAAGAATGCAGCACTATAATCTACGCCTTTGACTTCATAATTTAGACAACCACTAATCGTTTGGCATTTACCATCTACAATCCCTACGCCCATAATCGCTTCACAAAGACCAAAATCAACGCCCTTTAAATCCGTACAAGGCAGTGCAATGTTTAAAGTAGGTATATCACAGTCCTTTTCTCTAGACCAAATTATTTCTTTCAATTCCGCTTCTTTAAAGAAATCATTACACTGACTAAATCCAGCAATACCACCATTAAAACAGAAAGCAGCGGTTGAATCACAGTTCGTTACGGTAGTAATTCCATCCGAACAAATTGGGTTGTCTTCGATAGTAACTAAATACTCTTCTCCTTGATAAAAGTAAATAGCTATTTCGCCCATACAAGAATTACAATAATCAGGATTGATAGATAATCTTTCTAAAGCAGGACAAATTTCTTCTTCCATTGCACAAGCTTCGTCCTCCAAAATCTCTACACCTGCACAGGCTGCCTTACAAGCGGAATCATACATTTTACCATCAGCCCCACAAACAGGACTTACGGCACCAGGGCATTCACAATCACAGACAGGTTTCCATATTAAATTTTCATTCGTCAATTGGTCAGATAAATCTTCTCCACAATCAACTCCTGAAACTTCAAATCCACCTACTGAACAAATAAAAGCCCCTTTACAATCATAAATTGCATTAGCATCATCTAAACAAGCACAAAGAGTCGAGACATAAATAGCTGGCTGACCATTGAAAGTAATATTGTAAATATTTCCTGTGCATGCTTCTTTAGTTAATTCACTAGCCCAAGCTTGCTCCAAAACATTATCACAAACTTCTTTTTCCGTGATACAATTTTTCTCAACAATCACTTCATAAGCAATTATTAGTTCATCAGAATTTGTCGCATCTGGTCCTCCACAAGTCCCTAAACTCATTAATTCATAAAAAGTCGTCTCGGTAGGAGATACATAAAATCCACCCAAGCCACTAGCCACACTATTATCCGCAGGTGTTATTTCTATGGCAAATAATTGTGGATGACAATCTGGGAAAACTGTTTCTCCATTGGGACCAGCAGGTGGCAATGGAGGGACAGGAAAATCTTGAATAGCAGGTAAGAACACCGAATCTCCCAAACAAATGGAAAAGACATTACTCATCTCCGCCTCACAATTCCAAAGTAAGGTAGCATTTGACTCGGTCAATCCGTAGGCTGCCCGACAGTCCATCCCATTAATATCTAAACAGTAGAAAGTTCCATCTTGAAAATATAATTCACTGCCTTCGTCTGTACAATCTGCTCCTTTTTCAATATAAATAAATGTAAAAATTCCAGATTGATAAGCCGTAACAGTTTCGTTTTGACAACAATCTGCTGTATTTACAATATCATTTAACCAAGGATAATCGTCAAAGGTTGATTGAGCAATTAAAGGGTTAAAGAATCCAAAGGTTAATAAGCATAAGAAAGAAAAAAATGAAGTGTAAAAAGATTTTCGATTCATGGTCTATTATTAAATTGTTCTAAAAATAGAGCAGAAAAGAATGAGGTTGCTCTAATGAACTTCGATAAAAATCTATGAGCTGATTTTATCATATTATAAATATACTTAAATTATATACCAAAGTTCTGAAAACCATAGCAATTACTGCATTTACCCCCTATCTTTTTTGGATAGTATCAGTCAAAAAATCATTTTAAGGCTTATTTGTATTACCTATTTCATTTGTCAAACTATCAAAGTACCGTCATTTCTTAGTTTTTTTTGTGTAATAACTAGCTTACTTATACTTTTCTTTCCTAATTTAAGCTCATGAATATTAAGATTAGGTCATTATTTTTAGTGCTATTTATAATTAGTGGAATGCTACCAGCATCCTCACAGGCGCAAGGAATAGAAGTGTGTGATAATGGAGTGGATGATGACAATGATGGATTAATAGACCTCAATGATGAAGATTGCGCTTGTCAGATAATAGAGCCAATTTCATTGATTCCAAATCCGTCTTTTGAAGACCAACTTTGTTGTCCTACTAGACGGTCACAAATGGATTGTGCAGCAACTTGGATACAGGCTTCTGCGCCTACCACAGATTATATTCACGAATGTGGATGGTTGGGTTGGCCAAACCTTCCAATACCTTTGCCGATACCAGATGGAGAGGGTGCATTAGGTTTTCGAGATGGTCGATTCCCTCAAATGGAAAATAATAATGGAGGCAATAGCGATAACAATCCTAATTGGAAGGAATATGCAGGAGCGTGTTTAACTAGTCCTTTGAAGGCAGGTGTATCTTACACTTTCCGATTTTATATTGGCTTCACAAATGCTGAAAGTTCTCCGCCTATTAATGTTACTTTTTTTGGGACAACCGATTGTAAAAATCTACCTTTTGGAAATGGAGATAGCGCTTTTGGCTGTCCTACCAATGGGCCGGGCTGGACAAGACTAGGGGTAGCCCAAGCCAGTGGCAACAATGAATGGCGACAATTATCCATTAATATTACGCCAACTGAAGATATACATGCTATTACGATTGGGCCTCCTTGCAATAGCAGTAGTGCAAGTCAGAATCCTTACTATTTTTTTGACAATTTAGTACTAGCAGAACAATCTGCTTTTGAATTTGATATAAAAGCAGATACGCAGCCTTGCGCTAATGATTTATCTTTGTCCATACCAAATTACGATAGTCTAACTTATCAATGGTACAAAAATGGCAAAGCACTGATAGGAGAAACCCTATCCCAATTACAACAACCACCAAGTGACGGAAGATATATTGTCGTTTTGACCAGTAGTGAAAGTTGTAATATGACGAGACCTTTCGATTTTGCAGCACCTCAATTCTTCAATCAAATAAATCAAACTATCTGTGAAGGAGAAAATCTCAATTTTAATAATCGACAAATTACCACTTCTGGCACCTATTGGGACACCCTAAAATCAGTCAACAATTGTGACAGTATTATTCAATTGACCTTAACCATCAATAGCAATTTGGAGACAGTCGTCAATGCAAAAATTTTTCCGTGGGAAATTTTCAACATTGGCAATCATCAATTTAGTGAAAAGGGTACTTATAACAGAACCATTTCATCGAGTTTTGGCTGCGATAGTACCGTTCAACTAGTACTAAATCACTATGCCGTTTATATACCAAATATTTTTTCTCCGAACGGTGATGGTGTCAATGATTTTTTCACTATTACTGGTGGGCAAGATTTGACAGCAGTAAAAGATTTAACCATAATTGACCGTTGGGGAAATCAAGTTTACCAGCAAAATGCTTCTGCATCCAGAGATTCCAATAAGGGATGGGATGGACAATCAAAAGGTAAAAAAGCAAGTACAGGGGGCTATCTTTATACCGCAAATCTATTTATGGATGATGGCAAGGAAAGAGCTATTTCAGGAATGGTTACCCTGATTCGGTAATAATGAAACTATTTCAAAACAACTTTCTGAACCAACTTACTTCCCGCTTTCTCTAATACTAAAAAATAGAGTCCATTCGCACCAAGATTACTTCGATTCAAGTCAAAAGAATGGTTTCCTTGGGTCAAATGACCAGAAAAAATCGTTTGCATATTTTGTCCTAATGCATTCACGAGACTCAAATTTAAGTCTTCCAATGCTATTGGTAATGCTACAGTAACGGTGCCTGCATCTACTAGAACAGTCGGTTGAATTGTCAATCCAACTTGAGCAGTTTCTAAAAAATTAGTACTTGTCGATAAAGCGGTAGGTTCAGTAGCGATATTAGAATTTACAATTACATAATTATCAGTATTTCGCTCCCAAATAATCACTACTATTTCAATTTTTTCTGGATTCCAATTTTCAGCTAGAGGTAAAGAAAAGTTATTGACAAATTGTTGGTTCGCTTCAATAGTTTCTTCTGAGAGTAAAGTGCCGAATACATTTTCTCCCATGTGAGTCCTTAAGACTTTTGAGTGCTTATCTTCTGGACCACGGGAAGATTGGTCCTCTGTAATCTCATCCTCTACCACAAAAACCGACACGTGATGAGGACGCGTCACTCTTTTTAAAAACTCTGTTTTCACTTCTACCTTTAGTTCGTCGTCTTCAATGGTATAATTAACAAAAGGGTGGGCAATAACTTGTCGCTCTTGGAAAGCTTCTATTGCTCCTCTAGCATTCCCCAACCAAAAGTTAAATGGTTGTACCTCTCTATTGATATAGAAAGTAGGTGTACCAAAAAATTGGGGCATATTTTCCACAAATTCCAACGAAGTATTAGAAAACAACAAGCTCAATTCTAAAGGGTGAACCGACATAATAATCGCCTCTTCTTCATACAATTCAATAGCTTCTTTTAATTCATCCCAAGCTTTCAAACCACAAACATTACACTCTGTGGAAGTTACTTTTATAATAACAGGTTTGTTAGGTGGAATCCGCTGGGTATAAGCGGTAGAAATGATTAGAAAAGTGATGGCCAAAAAGGAAGTTAGGGTTTTCATAATTAATCAATCTATTACCTCAAGAAATTTCTGAAGTTAAAACTACAAATTTCTTAATTAATAATTTGAAATTATTAATCAAAACAAAGTCTAAAGACTTTGGAATCAAACAGGATAAATCCTGTGCTACCAGTCTTTCTACCCCCAATCCATCCATTGCAACCGCACCGCATTCAAAATAGCCAAGAAAGCCACGCCTACATCTGCAAATACCGCTGCCCACATCGTTGCCATTCCGAATGCACCTAAGATTAAAACGATAATTTTCACGCCTAATGCCATGGTAATATTCTGCCAAATGATAGATTGGGTCGATTGAGCAATTTTGATTCCTGTCACGATTTTTGAAGGCTGGTCTGTTTGGATAATCACGTCGGCTGTTTCAATGGCAACATCACTACCCATAGCGCCCATCGCAAT
>CALLVC010000317.1 GCA_938010785.1 uncultured Saprospiraceae bacterium | reverse complement strand
TTTTTTTCGAGCATTAAGCTCGAAAAAAAGTCGGTTCCCCCTCAAGCTCCCTCCTCCGCCCGAGTTGCGAAGCAGCGAAGGGCGGTAATTACGATTTTAGTAGGGTAGAGTACTTTTTTGCTTTGTCTTAGACCTATAGGTTGAGTTTTGGATGCTATCTAAAAGGGTATAAGATGGATAAAACAAATCAAAAATCTATACTCTGTCAATAAATTAGATACCTTAGTCGGTATTATCATTTTTTGACACAGTTTATTCGTTTTATATCCAAACCCATAAAAATTACTTTTATTGCGATGCTTAAAGGTCCAATCACCCCTTATTAACTAAATTAACCAAACGTTTATGTTTGCAACCCGACTACTGTTTTTTACCACTATTTGCGCTCTGATTAGTGCCACTCTTTTTGCTGGTGGTATTAGCGGAACTATCAAAGATACCAATGGCAATGTCATTCCCTTCGCAACTATTTATGTCAAAGAATTAGGAACTGGAACAACCTCCAATGTAGAAGGTAATTAGGTCTATCGACTATCCGCAGGAACTTACTATATCACTTTTCAAAGCATTGGTTATGAAACCGTTGTTAAAAGAATAATCTAGACCTGTCCGAAGACGCTATTCCTCATCTTTCATTTTACTTTCCAACTTATTTTCATCATTTACATTTTATTCTAGAACACAAAATGGGAAAAAAGGCTATTTTTGTCCTTCAATCTGGACTATGAAAGAAGAAACGATATTAAAACAAATTGAAAGAGAGATTCGGCAATATGTAACTGTTTTGGCTAAAGCAGCTGATGCCGTACTAGACCAAGAAATCTCAAACTACCCTATTTTTATTGTACATCAAGGAGAATTAGAGGTAGGCGTTAATGTAATTGACCCACAGAAAGTGCCAAGTAACTGGACGATAGACCTATCTATTTTAGAGGAATTTGCTGCCAAACAAATTATCAAATCTGAAAATATAGAAAACTTTAGGAAAGTTTATAAAGACCCACAAACCAATCTATGCTTATTTATTTTAAGCGAAATCGGAGCTAATTTTATTTTTATGCCAAGAAAAGATATTCCCGCTAATTGATAGGGTAAAATTCTAAGATTGATAGATTATTAAACTACCAATCTCTCAATCAGCAAGGCAACTAAATCATACAATTAATCTTATACTAGTAAACTCACCAAAGACAAGCCTGCAATAATATACATTGCCCAACTGATTTCAGAGAATTTCCCCATCATTATTTTTATAATGGTCCACGATAAAAAACCACAGGCCAATCCTGTCGCAATAGAAAAACTCAAAGGCATTAGCATAAACGTTAGAATCGCTGGAATGGCTTCTTCGTAGTCATTCCAAGGGATTTCTGCTGTTTGTCGAATCATCATAAAGCCAACCATTATTAATGCTGGAGCGGTCGCATAGGCTGGTACTAAGGCAATCAATGGTGTAAATAGAATAGCTAATAGGAATAGCCCCCCCGTCACTACTGCCGTCAAACCCGTTCTCCCTCCTGCCGCAATACCGGTTCCCGACTCGATATAACTAGTGGTCGGCGAAGTTCCAAACACGCCACTCATTAAGGTGGCAATCGCATCTACGCCTAACATTTTTTTAAAATTCTTGATTTTCCCATCTTCTTGTACTAAACCTGCTTCTTTTGTACAGGCCATTAAGGTCCCGATGGTGTCAAATAAATCAGTATAGAAAAGTGCAAAAATGGTCCCAATAAAACCGATTTGTAGGGCCCCCATGATATCTAATTGAAAAGCAACAGGGCTAATGTCAAAATTAAATTCCATCCCTTTGCTCGGCAATTCTACTAAACCAAATACAAAACCCAATATCGTCGCTACTGTAATACCAATTAAAATGGCAGCATTGATACCTCGCAAAAAGAGTGTTATGGTCAAAAACAAGCCAAACAAACCAATTAATACTTCAGGAGTAAAAGTACCTAAAGTAACTAATTTGGCTGGGTGGTCTACGATTAACCCCATATTCTTTACACCGATGAATAATATAAAAAGACCAATACCTACTGAAATCGCAGTGATTAAGGTTTTTGGAATAGCGGCTACAATTTTCTCCCTTGCCCCAAAAACAGACATGACCAAAAATAAAATACCTGCCCAAAAAACCATCCCGAGTGCGGTTTGCCACGGAACACCATCCCCTAAAACAATGGAATAGGCAAAAAATGCATTTAATCCCATTCCTGGGGCCATTGCAATGGGCACTTTGGGTATCAAACCCATCAAAATAGTAGATAACCCTGCGACTAGACAAGTTATTATGACCAAAGCCGATTGGTCCATTCCTGTTTCAGAAAGGACGCTTGGATTAACAATGATAATATAGGCCATTGTTAGAAAAGTGGTTAGGCCACCAATTATTTCTTGTCTAATAGAAGTTTGATGTTGAGCTAATGCAAAAAAACGGCTAATCATGTTAGTTATAGGTAATGAATAGATAGAATCATCAGGAAAATCGCTAAGATAGGAATTGAAAACAAAGAAAAAAGAAAAGGAAAGAAAGATTTTTAATAAAATTGGAATCCTTAATGATATCTAAGTATTATAAGAAATTATAAGTAGAGAGAGAAGATATTTATAAGGATTCCAAACTTTATCAATGTTTTAACTAGGTATTACTTTTTTGGTGTTCTTTTAGTGCAATCGTACTTGAGGAACAAGAAGATTGAAAGTATGTGTTTAGAAAATTTGATATTACAAATGTACCCTATATTAGGCTGGAGAATTTTTCAATTATAAAGAAGAAATAGAGTTTTAAATCGAGGCTACAAATCCTCTAACAATCTATTTATCAGATATTTGTCAAAATAAAATGGAGAAAAAATTGGAGTAAATATAAAAATTGCAATATTTCTTATATAACAATACCTTTTGTTAAGGAAATAAATCCCCTTAGCATAGGAAAGCGTTCGGCATGGTTAGTCATCATTATAAAACTTCAGAATCCTCCTAGCAGCTACAAATTATAGTTGCGTATTTAGAGGAATCTGTGTTTTATCTTTTTGTTTTTTTTGGCATTTTGTTCCTTTTAATATTAATTCTATTTTACAAATAAAATAAATATTTACATTCCAATAACATCTATATCTATAATTCTCATTTCTATGATTTTAAAGTGTTTAAAGATTTATTTACACTTCAAAAGTACATGGGGAAAAGAGTTATATTTTTTCTAAACAATTAGATTTATGGAATACTATAATTATAGCTATATATCTGTAAATATATAGAAATCAATTCTTTCTTTAAAAGAATACATATCAAATATGGAGTGAACTTTATTGAAATAAAATTCCTTAATTACAAATATATTCATAGCTTTATAGTGTAGAGTATCAAATTATTCAAAAAATTGGACTTCCTTTTACTAAAAAAACACTATAAAAACAAATGATAACTAACAATATAACGGCTTTTCTATAGTTTAATTTTGGACCTTTATAATTACCATTTACTCAATATTTTCATAAATAAAATCAAATCACCTAACACCTCTCTACGAATGTTACTATTAAAAGAAATCATCACTTTAATTTCACCTCAGAAATTAAAAAATATTAAATTATTAGGTGGAAAAAATAGTAAGGTTAGGCAGTTTTATCAAGGGATATTTGATGGCTCTTTTATAGAGGAAGAAGCCCTCCCTGAAATTTTATTTCCAAATTCTGTAAATCAAAAACAATCTTATGCAGATTTAAAAAGAGCAACTAAAAAATCTTTGATTGATGCACTTTTTGTAGTTAATTTAGAGAAGGGGACCACTATTGACCAAAAGACCTATATCAATTGTTTAAAACATGCTTCCGCGGCTAATCTCTTAGTTAATTTAGGTATTAGAAAAGGAGCTATAACCTTGGCTGAAAAGACACTTAAAAAAGCCATATATAATGAATACACCGAGATATCTTTATCTTTATCAAGCTTATTACAACGATATTATTCTACTCATATTAAGAAAAGTAATAAATATTACTTTTTCACAGAAATTGTAAATCAACAGCTTGAACATCTGAATAAAGAAATAAAACTACAAAGTTATTATTCCGATTTAATTATCAAAAGAAATAGTTTAAAGACAGGTGAAGAAATTGATTTATTATATGAGCAGTATTTTGCGTTTGCTTTACAAAACATTGACGCTACCAATGTTCTTAGAGTTCTCCTTCATGCCTATAGAATCATAGTTGAATATTGTGAATATCATGCAGATTATCAAAATTTAATTAAATATTCAGAAGCTGCAATAGAAAGCTTTAACAATAAAAAATATACAGTTTCAAATGCAGGATACCTTTTGTTTTATTCCAAAACAATCCCTTATTCATTTCAATATAAACATTGGCAAAAATCTGAAGAGTTAGTAGACAAATGCTTGACTTTATTGCAAAAAAAATCCTATAACTATCACGCCATCCTAGTCTATCGAGCAATGCTAGGCTTTCACAGCGGCCAATATCAAATAGCCTACGAATCCCTAAAAATGCATCTACAAATAAAACTAAACTCTCCCCACCTCCAAGAACAGTGGCGAATGATAGAGGCATGGGTCATGCTGTTTGCTGGCTGGGGAAAGATAAAACTAGACGATGGAAAGGAACCTAATTTCAAAGTCTTTAAATTCATCAATAATACCCCACTCTTTTCCAAAGATAAACGGGGAAACAATGCAGCTATTCAGATATTAAAATTTTTGTTTTTATTCCAAGAGGAAAGATATGAGCAACTATTGGATATGAGTATCCCTTTTAAACTCTACGCCCACCGTTATTTAAAATCAGAAATAACGGCACGTACAAGGCTAACCGTCAGAACTTTATGCGCTATTGCAGACGAAGGATTTGATAAAAAATTCAGTATAGAAAAAGCAACGCCTTATCTCAATAAACTAAAAGACTACCCTATTAACTTCTTAGAACAACGAACGGTAGAAATTGTACCTTTTGAAATTGTTGCCGAAGAAATATTTGCCCAATTATAGTAAGTTTAAGCGTTCACCACCATCTCTTTCACTGCTTCAATCCATTTTGGGTGGTCATTCAAACTAGGTACTAAATCTACATGGTCTCCACCTAACTCTTCGAACTCTTCCATATATTCTGTCGATACTTCAATGGTGGTTTCTAAACAATCGGACACAAAGGCTGGACAAAAAACCAATAGTCGCTTATCTCCTGCTTCGGCTCTTACTTCTAGGATGTCCGAGGTATAAGGCTTTACCCATTCAGCTCTTCCCAAACGAGATTGGAAACAGACGGTGTACTGGTCTTTCGTTAAATTCATTTTTTCTGCAATGGCATAGGCAGTTTGATAACATTGCGCGGTATAACAGAATTGATTTTTAATCGTCAAAGTTTTACAGCAATCCTTATTTTGTTGACAATGATTCCCTCTATCTGACTTGACCATCTGTCGCTCTGGCAATCCATGAAAACTAAACAAGATGTGGTCGTATGATGGAATATCAAATTGTTGAGCATTTTCTACAAACACATCAATCATTGCTTCATTATCATAAAACGAATTAATGAAAGTCACCTTTGGAATTACAAACTCCTTGGATAATAGACGCATTACTTCTTGGTGCACCGACCCTGTACTAGCAGAGGCATAATGCGGAAATAAAGGCAAGACAATTATCTCTGATACATTATTATCTAATAAACGCTTTAGCCCCGACTCGATTGATGGACTTTGATAACGCATGGCTAGTACTACCTCATACTCATCTCCTAAAAGTGGTTGCAACTCTTTTTCTAATTTCTCCCCATATACTTTTAGCGGAGACCCTTCAGGAGTCCAAAGCATTTTATACAATTTCGAAGAACTGCCTGACCTAAATGGGGCAATAATCCCTCTCACTAATAAATTTCTTTGTAACCAAGGTATATCAATTACTCTTTCATCTAATAAAAATTGCTTTAGATAGCGATATACCGAGCCTCTCGATGGGTCATCAGGTGTACCTAAATTAACTATTAAAACGCCTTTTTTACCAAAATTTGCCATGAACTATATTATGAATGATGAACGATGAATGATAAATGATGAACGATGAATTCTGTTCTCCCAAAAATTATAGCATAAGGGAATAGCTTATTACCTGTCTCCTAACTTATTTAACACATCTTCTCATCTTTTAAAAAATGCTTTGAACAAAAACTAGAAGAGAGAGTAGAGATACTTAATCGGTTAAAAAGCAAAATATTCCAGTATACTTACAATTAAGTCTCTTTTCTCTGCTCTCTACTCTCTTTTCTCAAAACTGCATGGTTTTGAAAAAAATGCAAAAGTAGAACAACTAGATGGAATGAAGGTTTATTTTTTGTAAAAAAATTATTGTCATAAAAAAATGATACCCTTTTGCCAAAAAATCACATTTCATCCTCTAATTAAATTACCTATTTTTGCGTTCAAATATAATTATGACGACAAAAATGACCAAACCTTTAATTTTAATTACCAACGACGATGGATTATTTGCGCCTGGTATCAAAGCATTACTAGAAGTAGTGAAAGAAATCGGTACACCTATCATTGTTGCCCCCGATTCTCCACAGTCTGGTAAAGGCCATGCTATTTCCATTCATGACCCGCTGCGATTAAACAAAGTAGACACCTTTGGACCTGATGTAGAAGCTTACGAATGCTCTGGGACTCCCGTAGATTGTGTTAAATTAGCTAGAAATGTGATATTAAAAGGCCGAGTGCCCGATTTATGCGTCTCTGGTATCAATCACGGTTCCAATGTAGCCATCAATATTTTGTACTCAGGAACCATGTCCGCTGCAATGGAAGCTTCTTTGGAAGGTATCGATTCTATTGGGTTTTCACTCCTAGACTTCACTTTCGAAGCAGATTTCGAACCGGGAAAACCTTTTATTAAAGAAATTATTGAATTTACTTTAAAAAATGGATTGGGAGCAAGTAAATTATTAAATGTCAATATTCCCAAATTACCTAGAAAAGAAATAAAAGGTATTAAAATCTGTCGCCAAGCCAATGCTGGCTGGAAAGAAGATTTTGTTGCCAATACAGACCCTATGGGAAAACCGTATTATTGGATGTCTGGCGAATTTGTCAATAATGATACAGGAAAAGATGCTGATGTTTGGGCCCTAGAAAATGGATATGTTTCAGTGGTCCCATGCATGCATGACTTGACCGCTTACAAGGCCATTGCAGGACTAACAGATTTGGAAAAAAAGGTCAGTTAGCAATAGCTGTTCGCAGTGGTAGCATGCCGCTCTGCCCTTCTGCCCCTCAGCCTTTCCACCCCTAAACCTCTATACCTTTAAACCTCTAAATTATGCTCAATAAAGATTCTTTAATCCTCGGTATTTTAATAGGCTTAGCCATTCCCTTTGTTGGTTATGCAGTTATATTAATGATTTTTGAACAGGTTGGTGCTTCGGAATGGTTGAATAGAGAAGCTAGAGATATCACTTTTAGAGCTAGAACAATTGCCGTCTTAGCTATTTGTTTAAATATTATCCCTTTTAGATATTATCAAAAGCAAAGATATGAAGCTAGTATGCGAGGAATCGTCTTTGCCACTATGCTTTACGTAGGATTGTGGATGTATCAATTTTCAGGTCACCTTTTTTAATGTAGGTAGAAAGGCGGAGAGGCAGAAAGGCGGAAAGGCAAACGGTATCCACCGAAGTTTTTTCGCCCTTCCGCCCTTCTGCCCTTTCACCTCTCAGCCTCCTTCCATGAAATATTACCTTATAGCAGGCGAAGCATCGGGAGATTTACATGCAGCCAATTTGATGAAAGCCCTTCGAGCAGAGGATGCTTCAGCAAGCTTTCGCTGTTGGGGTGGCGATTTGATGGAAGCAGCGGGTGGTCAGCTCGTCAAACACTATAAAGAATTGGCCTTCATGGGGTTCTGGGAAGTGATTAAGAACCTAAGAACTATTTCCAAGAACTTAGACTTTTGTAAAAAAGATATAACTGCCAATCAGCCCGACGTATTAATTTTAATAGATTATTCTGGATTCAATTTACGAATTGCTCAATGGGCAAAAACGATAGGATTAAGGGTGTTTTATTATATCTCGCCACAAGTTTGGGCTTCTCGCCAAAGTCGAGTTGAAAAAATTAAAAAATACGTCGATAAACTATTTGTAATTCTACCTTTTGAAAAGGCTTTTTATCAACAATTTGGAGTGGAAGTAGATTTTGTTGGACATCCTCTGTTGGATGCTATTGAGGAATTTAAAGAAACGGATGAATCTAAATTTAGTATAGACAATCTTCCTGAAAGCAATCCTATTATCACCCTCTTACCAGGAAGTCGCCAACAAGAAATAACAGTTGTTTTGAAAATCATGTTGCCTTTGGCACAACAATTCCCTGATTATCAATTTATTATAGCTATGGCTCCTGCTATTCCGCTCTCCTTCTACGAAGACATCATTACTCAATCTAATATTACTAAAAACACGGTTCTTTTGGTGCGAAACCAAACTTATACCTTATTAAATCATTCAAAAGCCGCTATCGTTACTTCGGGTACAGCTACTTTGGAAACTGCTTTATTTGAGGTCCCCCAAGTAGTTTGCTACAAAGGGAATTGGCTCACCTATCAGATTGCTAAACGCATCATCAAAGTTCCTTACATTTCTCTGGTGAACCTAATCGCCAATCGTCCGCTAGTCAAAGAATTAATCCAAAATGATTTGACCGTCGCTAATTTAAAAAAGGAATTACAATATATTTTAACCGAACAGAAATCTAAAGAACTACAGCTAGCCTATCGCCATATAAAAAAGCAATTGGGAGAGGTAGGAGCTTCCGAGCGAGCAGCTAAATTGATGGTCTCTTATCTTATGGCGAACGACTAATTCTATCAAACGACAATTCAACCTACTATTTTAACAACTCATACTTTTATCAAAGCAGCAAAGGTTCCAAAACTGCATCTTTGTGACTCGTGAGTTTTGATATTGTTTAGTTATCGGAATCACCCCCGATAACTAAACTCTTTTGACTTAAAAAATGACAGGTCATTCCTCTTTTCCTGCTAACCTATACCGAATCACCCGACTGATTTTTTAAAGAAAATTAGCCAAAAATCTAAAGATCATATAACTATTTTCAAAGGATAAAAAGTCTACTTTTATACTTTGAAGTTTGCAAGAATGGGTAGTTAATACGATATTGGACTTGATTTAGAAACGATGAAAATAGAAAGATGATGAAAGTTTGTCAAAAAAAGAAGGTGTTAGGATTTGATGACACTTGGTTCATTATCATCGGTATTCCAGTAGTTAGTGCTATTATGCCCTTGATGTTCCTTCAGTTTGAAAATAACTGGTCATTAGAATGGTATAAGACTAATTTTTTTATCTCTTTGTTTCAGGTAATTATTTATTGGTTTATCATTCGAAAAGTTTTTATCCTTTCAAGAGTTCGTTTCCATGCTTTTAGTGATACCTGGAAAAGAATGATTTTCCAACTGGGAATAGTGTTTCTAGTTTATTTAATTTTAGATCCAATTTTAGGAAAGATTTGCCACAAAGCCTTTTTAGAAGGAAAAGGTCATTTTGGTGGGGTCTCTATTGCCGTCAGCTCTATTATCATGATTTCGCTAGTTGTGGCTATTTATGAAAGTATCTACTTCTATCAACAGCTAAAAAAATCTATCCAAGAGAAAGAAGAGTTGCAGCGGGAAAATATTCAGTCTCAATTAGAAGGTTTAAAAAGTAAAGTCAATCCTCATTTTTTATTCAATAGTCTAAACACCCTCGCTTACCTTATCCCAGAAGATGCGGATAAATCTGTCAAATTTGTCCAAAAGCTATCTAAGGTCTACCGCTATATTTTGGAAATGAGTGACGAAAAATTGATTCCACTTCAGCAAGAATTAGACTTTTTAAATGCTTATATTTTTCTTTTAAAAGAACGATTTGAGGAAAATTTACGCGTGGAAATAGATATTCCAAAAGCTAGACTGACAGATAAAATCATTCCACTTTCCCTTCAGATACTATTTGAAAATGCCATTAAACATAATGTCATTTCCTCCTCTAAACCGTTATTTATCAAAGTATTAATCAACCCAGAAGGTAAATTGATTGTCGAAAATAATTTACAAAAGAAAAAGCAAATTAAAGACTCCACTAAATTTGGCTTGGAAAACATCAAAAATCGTTACCGATTCTTTTCTACAGAAGCAGTGGATGTTATTTCGACTTCTTCTTCTTTTATTGTTTCCTTGCCTTTGATAAAACTCTAGGGAAAATTTAATTTTCAATTTAAAATTTTCAACCACCTTCGGGTCATTTTATCAAACAAAGATAAAATGCAAGGAGAATCTAAAGCGATTCTTCGGGCTGGTGTGCAAACCATTCCCTTTTCACAAATGGACGGTACTAAGAGTTGGGAAAAAGGACAAGGTAAAGCTACTCAAATTATAGCCACCCCGTGGTATAGCCTTTATTACACGATGGATAGTAAATCTAAAGCCGATATTATCTGGGCTTTACAGGGCAAATCTGGTTCGAGCGTTTCTTTACAGTATAATGATTTAGCAATTAGTTTATTGGCAAATTCTACTGTTCCTAAAAAAGACCAAGTCTTACTAAATTTAACAACTTTTAGGCAAAATAAATTAATAAAGTGGTCATTTTGAGGAAATATTTTTTTCCTAGACAAGGCATGAACCCGTACGGGTGAACCGCAAAGCGGATGGGAGGCTTACAGACATAGCACCGCTATGGCGAGCCTGCCTGCCGG
>CALLVC010000316.1 GCA_938010785.1 uncultured Saprospiraceae bacterium | reverse complement strand
GCAGTCATAACTTCTTTATTTGGCAGGTGATTAAATCCTACTTGGTCCATTAATTTGTCGTAGGTTGAAGTAGTTTTATTTGGAGTAGCTGCTTTTGAATTTGTCGAAATTGCTGTCGTTGCAGCGAGTCCTAGCATGGATTTTTTTAGGAATTCTTTTCTTTTCATGATAAATGGGATGAATTTGGAAAATCACTAATCAATGTTCAAACACTAAGTAATATTTAAAGGTTTAATTTTTAACTTTAAAAGTCAATTTTCAACAAAAAAAATTTAATAACTAACTTTTCAAACCACCTCGCATTCCCCTAATATGCTTAGGCCCTATTTGGCAACAACCACCTATAATATCCGCACCTAAAGCAGCCCATTCCTTCGTCTTAGCGACAAATGAATCTGGTGAAGAAGTACCTGCCCAAGTTTTGGAAACGGCATCGTACACTAAGCCCGCATTCGGATAAACCACTACTTTTTTATCCCCTGCATTGGCTTTTATTTTATTAATCAAACTCGCTATATATTGTGGCTCCGTACAATTAATACCAATGGCAAAGACATTTGGATGGTCTTTAAATAAGGAAACAACCTCTTCCATGCTTGTTCCATCATTAATATGATTGCCATCTTTACAGGAGAAGGAAATCCAAGCTGGTTTGTCCGTATTTTTTAAAATCGTAGCCAAAATTTTAGCTTCTTGAAAACTTGGAAACGTTTCACAAGCAAAAAAATCTGCATTGGTCTTGTCTAATAAGTAAAGCCTTGCTTCATGAAATTCCTTTAATATTTCATCTGCTACTCCATAATCCCCTCTGTATTCAGACCCATCGGCTAAGTATGCGCCATAAGGACCGATGCTTGCTGCTATTAAGGGTATAAAATCGCTTTTACTTGTTTTAATAAATTGCTCCACTGCTGCTTCCGCCAAGCTGACCGTCTTTAGGAGTAATTTTTCTGCCATTGTCTTATCGTAACCAACCTCTAAAAATCCCTGAATAGATGCTTGATAACTTGCCGTGATGATACATTGCGCACCAGCTTCTAAATAGGTCAAATGTGCCTTAGTAATGGCTTCAGGATGACTATCCAATAATTTTGCTGACCATAATTTGTGGGTTAAATCATAGCCTTGGGCTTCTAGGGCGTTGGATAGACCGCCGTCTATGACTAAAGGAAAACTTATTTTATTTATTAAATGTTGTGTCATTATTTCTTTAGGACTAAGGATAAATATATTTTATTTGTCAATATAACTGATTGTGTCGTCTAACCATGAATCATTGACGGATTTTTTATAATGGCCTTGGCAAAGCCCCTGCCTCCTTCGCCCAATCCATCCACATCTGCGCCATCTCCTTCACTTTTTCAGGGTACTCCGCAGCTATATTATGCATCTCTGTCCGGTCTTTTTCCATGTCAAATAATTCCCAATTTTCTATAGGTAAGACTTCTATTTTGTCCCAAACAAAAGCATCTTTTTTACTCACTTTGGAGACCAGCTTCCATTTGCCCATTCGGACCGCTCGGTTGCCTTCGTGCTCCCAATAGATGGCTTTTCTATCGAGTTTTTTGTTGGCAAAAACGGGTAATAGACTTTTACCAGCTAATGCGGTGATTTCATTTCCATTATAAGTTCTCGGATAAGTGGCACCTGCTATATCCAAACAAGTTGCCATAATGTCAATTAAATGAGATGGTTCTGCTCTAAATGCTCCGTTGTCTTTTATCTTAGTAGGCCAATGTGCTATAAGTGGCGTTGAAATACCGCCTTCATGTACCCAATGTTTGTACTCTCGGAAAGGGGTATTGCTCACATTTGCCCAATTATAGCCATAGGCAGTATAACTTTCTGGTGGTCCGGGCATCGCTCCTTTCATCAATCTCACTGGCTTTCCATCTCTGGTCATGAATGGGACCATTTCCGTTTGTAATTCATTCGGTTTTAAGGTAACTCTATCTTTCTCATCTGGTCTATTTTTAATCCAGCTCAAATCTTCAGCACAAGCTCCATTGTCTTGAAGGAAAAGGATTAAGGTATTGTCTAATTCTCCTTTGGCTTCTAATGCCTTCACGATTTGCCCAATGCCTTCATCCATCACCGTAGTCATTGCGGCATAGGTTTCCATGTTGGCTAATTCCCACTCTTTGTCTGGAATATTTTCACTCCACGGTTCGACGAAAGCATCTCTTGGAGTCATTTCCCACCCTGACTCCACTAGCCCCATTTTTTTCATCCGCTCAAAACGTTCTTTTCTCACGGCATCCCAGCCTTTATCATATTGTCCTTTATACTTTGCAATTGCCTCCGCTGGTGCTTGTAAAGGCCAATGCGGGGACTGATACGAAACGTACAAAAAGTATGGATTTTCCATTTGATGTTCCTCTATACATTGGATGGCATAATTGGTAAAATCGGTCGTTGAATAGAAGCCTTCTCTTGGCGCAACATACTCATTATCCTTGCACAAGGAACGAGGGTCATATAAGCTTCCTGCACCTGATATCATCCCAAAAAACTTATCAAATCCTCGTTGTCTCGGCCAATTCTTTTTATCGGGATTGTCAACTACATAAGGCGTAATGTGCCACTTTCCTGAAAGATAAGTTGAATATCCTGCTGGTTTTAATGCTTCTCCTATCGTCACGGCATTTGCACTTAAATCACCTTGGTAAGCAGGTGTGCCTCTATCATTGACCATGTGCCCGACTCCAGCTTGTTGGGGATATAAACCCGTCATTAAAGAAGCTCTAGTTGGGCAACACCTAGCCGTATTGTAAAAATTGGTGAATCGTAAACCATTCGCCGCTAACTTATCTAGATTGGGAGTCCTTATCTCTCCACCGTAGCATCCAAGGTCAGAATAGCCCATATCATCTCCCATAATTAGGATAATGTTTGGGCGAGCATTTGCTGGACTTTCTTTTGCTGATGGATTTTGGCAAGCTATAAAAATGAGTATAGAAAATAAAATAGAAAAGATAGAAGATTTCATCTTAATGCTTTTTTATTGATGTGAAAAAACAAACTGACCTGTTTATTTTTCCTAGTTTTTCGTTATTTTTGTACCTACGAATAGCTTTAACCAATTAAGTTCTATTCGTTGATAAAGCAATTATAGTGAATTTATATTTAATTGCTATAAATACTCCTAAACTTCGGTTAACCTAATATTATGCAAAGACGAAAATTTATTACGACTGCCGCCGCCGCTTCTGCCCTACCTTTAAGTTGTGCAGCTAGTAGCCAAATTATAGGAAAAGATGCTATTGCTGAAGAGAAAGAATTGTATGAATTTAGAACCTATGAATTAAAATTTGGCGGGGACCAAAAAATGTTATTGGCCTATTTAAAAAATGCTTTAAAGCCTGCTATGATGCGGGCTGGTGCCAATCATTTTATGCTGTTCGAACAAGTTGCAGCAGGTGGCCCTAAGAAAATTTACGCCTTAATTAGTTATCCTTCTTCCGCTATTTATATCAAAGCGCAAAGCTTGAATGGAGATGCAACTTATGCAACAGATGCGGCTGCTTATAATGCAGAAACTAAAGTCATTTATAATCGCTTTGAATCTTGGTTATTAAATGCTTTTGATGGTTTTCCAAAATTGGAAGTAGCTAAAGATACCAATGCTGTTTTTGAATTGCGGACCTATGAAAGCATCAACGAAGATGCACTTCGACGAAAAATAAAGATGTTCAACGACGACGAAGTACCTATTTTTAGAGATGCGGGTTTGATTCCTGTTTTTTTCGGAGAAATGATAGCTGGACCTTATCGTCCTTGTCTGACTTATATGATTCACACTAAAAATATGGCTGCTAGTAGCGAAGGTTGGCAAAATTTTCTAAAGCATCCTGATTGGAATCGTATTAAGGTGATGCCAGAGTATTTGAATACGGTTTCTAATATTCGAAATGTGTTTTTGAAGTTGGTGTAAATGGAGGCGAAAAGGCTGAGTACGCTAAGATTTAGACTTAGCGAGTAAATAGGAATTGCCCGCATTAATTTCCTGTTGCACTGTCTTAAAAGCTTTTTCATAAACCGCTTTATCTAATGCCTTTTTTTGCAAAACGATGTCCTGTGTTTTGGATATTCGTTCAGGATATTTAAAATTATTTTTTCCATTGATATCAAAATAAATGCCTTTGTCCTTCAACTCCTTTTTGGTCAAAACAATGGGCTTCTTTAATTCAAAATCAAATAAAAAGAAAAACACTTCGCCCTGTTTGCCCAATTCATTCATGCGCAAACGAGCGGTTTTTTTACTAAGAACTTGTGGTAAAAATGGTGTAGTTAAAGTCATCATTTTTTGGACGACTAATTGGGGAGTAAGTAACGGAAAAGAGGCAAAAGGCGGAAGGGCTAGCAGGCCTTTCCGCCCCTCAGCCCTTCCGCCTTTCAGCCTTCCCTACGTCTTACGCTTCTTCTTCTTCGCCGCAGGGAATAAAATATTATTCAAAATCAATCGATACCCTGGAGAATTAGGATGTAAATTTAAATCTGTCTCTGGGTCGTTGACATAATGTCTATAATCTTCTGGGTCGTGTCCACCATAAAATGTCCAGAATCCTTTCCCTCTTTTTCCATGAATATACCGCGTTTCTGATGCTGGTTTATTTTCTCCTAAAATCAATACATCTGACTTTATTTGATTCTTTAAGTAAGCCGTCGTTTGTCCCATAAAACCTTTGACGGTTCTGGTATGACACTGGGTCAACATGGTTGGAACAGGGTCCCATTTGGCTGAAAAATCAAATAAGTTAAAATAGTCTACTTCTGCGGCTAAAGGCTTGCCTTGAGGGCGGTCAATCGTAGAATATTCGTATTGTAATGGATTGGTTACCAGTTGAAAATCTTTAAAGGCAAAGGTTTTTGAAAAGTCTAATTTATCTTGCGCATTTGGGTCTGCCCCATCACCATCGTACATATTCGCACAAATATCTAATCCTTCTGCTGCTAAGGCAATATCGTAGGTATCCGTTGCTGAACACATCGCAAACATAAATCCACCGCCGCCAACATATTCGCTAATTTTCTTAACGACATTCAATTTTAACTGAGATACTTTTTTATATCCTAAACTAGCTGCTAGTTCCTCCATTTTACGTTGGTTCTCTTTATACCAAGGCGTTGTGCTGAAAGAACGATAAAACTTACCATATTGACCTGTAAAATCTTCATGGTGCAAATGCAGCCAATCGTATTCGGCTAATTTATCCGTTATCACTTCTCGGTCATAAACCGTTTCGTAAGGAATTTCTGCGTAGGTTAATACCAATGTTACCGCATCATCCCAAGGTTGCACCCTTCTACCATGACGGGCATTAAACGCTGGGGTATATACTGCAATTTTAGGCGCTACTTCCAATTTCATCACATCCATATTAGCTTCTGGATTCGAAATTTGAGTCACGATTTGGTCATAGGCCCCATCTGGTATGACTTCGAAAGAAACCCCTCTCGTTAAGCATTCTTTCTCAAAAGATTTGCTATAAGGAAAGGCAAAACTTCCACCTCTATAATTCAATAGCCACCACGCTTCTACTTCTTGGTTTAATACCCAATAAGTGATGCCATAAGCTTTTAAATGGTCTTTTTGGTCAGTATCCATTGGTATCAATATCATCGAAGCAGATGCTTGAAAAGCGATGGTGATACCGAGGATTAATGTGAAGAGTAGTTTTTTCATGGATAAAAATTTGTACCGACGAATTCATTCGTCGCTCTATATATTTTTACTTTTAGTTGTGTGATAAATTCTTTTATCTCTAAAATAACTAGTGAAAAAGTAAAAATATTTAGTCGATATGGTTTTTAACTAAAAATTAATGACGGTTTGATTTTTAACGACGAATGAATTCGTCGGTACTTTAATAACTCCCATGATAACGGCGCATAAACCATTCCAAAGTCAACATCGCCATTAGCAAAAAGAATATCCACTTTAAATTGATAATGGACCGTGTTTTAGTCGTTTGATACATGACTGGTTTTACAGACTTCTTGGCTTGAATCTTTTCTGAGATACTCGCTAGTTGTGCTGGATAGACCATTTCTCCTCCATATTGCTCACTCAATAATTTTAATAAGCCATGATTCGCCGTCGTTTGGAAAGATTCTAGTTGAATAGGCTGTACGCTGAATTGTCCATTATATGTTAACTCTTTTCCATTTTGTACCGTTTTTCCTCGGAAGGTGTAATTGCCCACTGGAAATACCCCTGCATTTAAACTATAAGCTCTAGCCGTTCGATTAAATACCGATGGAAATTCTTTGCCTTCGCTATCCTTGATACTCAAACTTACATCTCCATCGTTTATCAATTCGTAATTATCATTATAGACTTCGGCATCTAGAATAATCGGCTCATTTTCATTAAAAATATTTTTGTCCAAACTGATTCGGAATCGTCGCTTATCTTCTTTTAAGGTCAAATATTGAATGGTTTTACCGATTACTTCTTCAAAAATATCGTGATTCTTGTTTTGTAAATAATCGAATAAACGCCATTTCCAAATGCCTTCTGCTGCTAATACGCCTTTTTTCACACCATCTTCTTCTCCAATTACCAATAATGGATATTTAGTCTCAACTTTTCCAATGCGTTGATATAGTAAAATTTGAGCATTCGCCGATTCTCTGAATTCCCCGAAAGGGGCACTTAAAGGTGCAAAGTTAGGAATCCCCTCTTTGGTCGCATCGTCCACCGTAAAAATGGAAAAATCATTAGCAATGATTCCTTGTACCTCATTGGCATTTTTGCTATCTCCATTGATGGTTAATAAATTCTGGCTATTATTTAAAGTTGTTAAGTTAGATTGACTTCCTACAATAAATAAATGTGGTAGCTTTTTGGCTTTTATCTGTTGTAAGATATCTGCTGCCCC
This sequence comes from uncultured Saprospiraceae bacterium, assembly GCA_938010785.1. Taxonomy (GTDB): domain Bacteria; phylum Bacteroidota; class Bacteroidia; order Chitinophagales; family Saprospiraceae; genus JAFMDF01. The sequence goes on along the minus strand of CALLVC010000316.1, from coordinate 5,334 downwards.
ATTTTTAGTACCTGGTAATTGATGTAAAATCACAAAATTATAATCGGCAATGTTCGCCTTTCGACGGTCAACGTATTCTACCTTTATTTCATAATTTTTATTATCAGCTAAAGACTGTTTAATTGCTGTTAAATCTGGGTGTGGAGATTGGGCAATGATTAGAATTTTTTGCCGTGCATCTAGGACATCTATAAAAATATCTTTGACGTTATTGGTCTTTGTAACTTCTCCTTCCACAGCATTTACCGCTACTCTAAACCGTTGTACCCCTGCCCTATCTGCTTCTAAGGTCACTTCTTCGGTCAAAAAAAAGTCGTTCCTATTGATATTAATCGGCGTACTTTTTAAGCGTTTTGTTTGTCCATTTTCAATTTTAGAGATAACCAAATTGGTCTTTGTATTCGGACAATTCTGTGCCAATACATCTACTTCTATATTAAATCTATCTCCTAAATAAGCAATCTTATTGTGGTAAACTCGCTTGATTAACAAGTCTCTTTGGGGGGTCGTATCTCCTAATGCTACCGTAAAAATAGGTGCGCCGAGTCGATTTCCTGCATAAACAGGATTGCTGCCTTCATTATAAATCCCATCGGTAGCAAGAACTACGGCACCTAGATTTTGATTGCTGTAAAGGTCATACAAGGATTTTAGCATCTCAGACAGATTACTTACCTTATCGGTAAAACTAAAATCCACGCCTTCTCTCACTTCGCTACCAAAAGCATATTCTTTTAAATCATACTTTTCGGCTAAACTACTTTTCAGCGTTTCGTAGGAAGTTTTATAGGCTTGAAGTTGGGTTTCATCCATTTCCCCCATCACAGATTCGGATTGGTCTTGCGCCAAAACAACCACAGGTTTCTTCGTATCGGTCAACAAACTTTTAATGAGTGGAGATAATAAAAGCGCTGCCAAAGCGGTCGCCGTCACAAAACGTAGTCCACCTAATAACCAATTTAACCAAGCGGTTTGCTCTTTGAAGGTTTCACTTCTGAAGTAAACTAATAAGGCATAAACTAGACCTAATATAGCGCAAAGAAAAAGATACCAAGTCGGATATTGAAAACTTAAATTTTCCAAGTATTTCGGTTTTTTATTCTTTTACAAATCCTGCAAAAGAACCCTTTTTAATGTAGTGGTGATTTAGGTTCCTACATGGAACTGTGTATATAACGCAAAAATTAGTTTTTGGGTCTAAAAAATGGAAAATTATTAAAATTCTATTATAATCAAACAGGTAATCCATAACCTATTCTGATTTCTGTTAATTTTTCGTCAATCCAATTTTGCACTTTTTCTTTGAGTTGTTCGCCGTCCGCGTCCCACATTGGGTCTCCGTAATGCACCGTTATTTTTTTATTACGCATCCCAAATTGCTTAAAAAAATGAATCGGCATATTGTCCTTTCCTACCCATGCATCGCCTTCATGTCCATATTCAATTGCAATAGGGATAATTTCTACATTATCTTTAGCTGCCATATGGAAAGTACCTGGCTTAAATGGAGCCGTTTTTGGTGTTGCTACAGTCGTCCCTTCAGGATAAATCAGAATGGAATTTCCTTTTTCAATTGTCTCTGCTATGCTGGAGCGGGTGTCTTTTCGGCTTTTTAAACTTTCTCTTTTTACAAAATGAACACCCGAAATCTGCGCCCCATACCCCATAATTGGCAAGTTTCTTACTTCTGCTTTGGCAACAGGCAAAGCCTTCATCATAGTCAAGGTTGCTACAGGGTCTAGATAGGCACGATGATTTGAAATATATAAATAATTGCCTTCGTGAATATTTCCTTTAGTTGTCAAATCTATGTTCAAAACCCAAATCATCCAATGACAACAAGCCATTCGGTGACTTAACCCCATTTCAAGCGTCCAGCCTTTTATCCACCCCGTAATGGCTAATCTCGTTACGAAAAAAGCTAAAATAATGATAAATAAGGTCAAACGGTAAATACCTCTTAGTATTGTAAACATTAATATTGATTGATTTTATATTGGGACGAAGATAGGAAAATTTCGGGAAAGGGAGAGGAGAGGCAGAGAGGCTGAAAGGCGGAAGGGCGGAAAGGCGGAAGGGCGGAAAGGCGAAGAGGTTAACAGGTAATTGCATCTGCCATTCCGCCTCTCCGCCTTTCAGCCATTCTGCCTTTTCCTAAAAAAGTAACATTTCATTAACTCTAGATTGCTTAAATTTGTAGCGTGAAACAGATAGATAAATTATTAATTACCAGTTTTATTCCACCCTTTGTGGTGACGTTTTTTATTGCCTTGTTTGTACTCCTCATGCAGACACTTTGGGTGTATATTGACGATATTATAGGTAAAGGAGCTACCCTAGGAATGATTACGGAATTTATGTTTTATTTGTCTATTTCTCATTTTATTACGGCTTTGCCGATTGCAATCCTCATTTCCTCTGTAATGGTCATGGGAAATTTAGCCGAGCACTATGAACTATCTAGTTTAAAATCGGCGGGGGTCTCCCTGCTGCGGGTCATGCGACCACTCATGTATCTTTGTGCAGGTATTGCGATGTTTTCTTGGCTGACGGCCAATTTTCTAACACCTGTCGCTAACCTAAAATTTAAGTCCCGTTTATACGACATGCGACAACAAAAACCTACCATGAATATGGAGGTGGGGATTTTTAATGATGATTTTGAAGGATATCGAGTAAGAATTGGTGAAAAAGGAGCAGATAATAAAACGATAAAAAACGTGTTCATTGCCAATCACATTTCTACCCAAAAAGATAGGCTCAATGAAATTATCGCCGACGGTGGTATCATGTATAATACACCCGATAAACGATTTTTGGTCATGGAACTGGAAAATGGGGAGCAATTTCAAGAAGGTAATCGCTTCTCTGGTAATAAATCCAAAGCCCCATTTGTTAGAACTTCGTTTGAAAAATACATCAAGGTTTTTGATATGAGCGAGTTCGATATCAATCGAACGGATGAGGAATTGTTTCGCACCCATTATTCTATGCTGAGTATGGGACAATTGCAAACCGCTATTGATTCTATTGACCAACAAATGTTGGACCGACGAGAAACTGTTAGTAACTATATCGACCAATATGTTACGGCACTTAAACCTGACACTTTAAAACCCGAGCCAGTAAAACCTAGTGCTGAACTGGATAGTTTGTCCCTTATTTATAATAAAAAGGCAGATTCTATACGACTTAGTAAAAAGGCAGTCAATCCTACTCTTCCTGCTAATAAGAAAAATACCAACACTAAAACTAAAGTAGAACTAAAAAAAGGAAAAACAGTAGCTGCAAAAAAAAGAAAAACAGCAAAGATTGTTCGATTAAAAACCCAAGTTACGCCTCAAATTATTAATAAACCGTTAAAAGAATATGACAGTTTTTTAGACATCTTTGCAACGAGCAAAAGAGAATCCTATACAAATAAAGCTAAGCAACACGCACGAAGTATAAAAAGTAATGCAGAATCCGCTCAACGCTACTTGGTTAAAACCAAAGAAAAACGTATCAAACATGTTTTTGAATTGTATTCTAAATATGCTTTTGCTGTGGTTTGTTTTGTCTTCCTTTTCATCGGTGCTCCAATGGGTGCTTTAGTTCGAAAAGGAGGTTTTGGTTATCCTTTATTGATTGCCATTATTTTTTTCATGCTTTTTATTACGCTGACTTTGTCTTTTAAGCGAATGGCAGAAGCCTTGGTGGTCCATCCTCTTTTAGCAGTTTGGTTACCTAATTTAATTATTTTACCAATTGGTTTTTTCCTTACTTATAAGGCAATGAATGACTCGAAGGTATTTGACACAACTAGATTTATGGCTTTTATTCAAGCAATCAGAGACCGATTACCTTCTAGAAAATCAGTTTAAATTCTATTTTTTTCATGGTAAATAATTCAGCAAAAAACACTTCTTTTTATTTTTACTTTATTGCAATCCTTCGCCATAACACCTACTTCTTTACCTTTTTTTTGTTATTTTTAGTAATTGGTGGTATCAGTTTATCCAGCTTCCAGCAAGGGGATTTGTTGCTTTACTTTAACAATAACCGCAGTTATTTCGGAGATTTATTTTTTAAATACGGCACAAAACTCGGGGAAGAATGGGCTTTTATTGCAATACTTATCCTATTTCTATTTATTCGATTTCGTTATGCGCTGCTTATTCCTTTAGCTGGACTAATCGTTACAATCGTAAGCTACTTAAGTAAAAGTTTTTTTTTACATCCTCGACCTTCCCAATACTATAAATCACTTGGTACTTTACAAGAGCTTAATTTAATTGAAGGGGTTCCTTTAGTAAAGGGACTTAGTAGTTTCCCTTCTGGGCACACAATGGCGGGTTTTGCCTTGTTTTCTTTAACTGCTTTTTTATGGAAACGAAAAAAAGGAATGGGGATATTTCTATTTCTATGTGCCCTAATCGTAGGAATTTCACGAATTTATCTTGTCCAACATTTTTTAAAGGATGTCTATCTTGGCGCAATCTTGGGGGTCTTAATTGCAATGATTATTTATGTCATTCAGTCAAAGTATCCGTTTAAGGAAGGGCGGAAAATAGATGGTAAGATTAGATTTTGAGATTTTTAAGGTATATTAGGGCATGACCAAATCTTAAATCATACATCAGAATTCCACTTAGTTAGTTTACCAAATAGATTTATGATGTATGATTTAAAATTTATGATGTATGATTTTTTAGGACAAAGAAACACATTATTTATTCAAACCAGCCTACTACTAAATCACCGAATATCACACCAAAGCAACTTCCTATCCTCAATAAATGCCTCTAGCTTATCTCCTACTTGAACTGGACCAACGCCTGCTGGTGTACCCGTATAGATATAATCCCCAACTTGTAATTTAAAAAATTGAGAAACGTAAGTAATCAAATAATTAAAGGAAAAGATAAGGTCTTTGGTATTGCCTAATTGGACTCGCTCTTCATTTTTGTATAAAGAGAACTCAATATTTTCGCTATTTTTCAAAGAATCTAAGGGGATAAATTCACTAATTGCAGCCGCACCATCAAAACCTTTGGCGATTTCCCATGGATGACCTTTGGCTTTTAATTGAGCTTGCACATCTCTGGCTGTAAAGTCAATACCAATCGCGATTTCCTCGTAATATTTGTGTGCAAATTCTGGTTGAACATGGCGTCCATTACGGGTTATCTTCAAGACGACTTCTGCCTCGTAGTGCAAATCTTTTGTAAATTCAGGGTAGTATAAAGGCTTATTATTCACCAGTAAAGCAGAGGATGGCTTCATAAAAACCAAAGGCTTTTTAGGAACTGGATTCTTTAATTCTTTCGCGTGGTCAGCGTAGTTGCGACCAAT
>CALLVC010000315.1 GCA_938010785.1 uncultured Saprospiraceae bacterium | reverse complement strand
TCAAATCCTGTTTTTGTTCAGAATGGTTACAAGCGACAAGGAATAGTGTACCTAAAAATAAAAATGCAGAGCGTATTTTCATAATAATGAAATGATTCAGTTAGACATTGCGCTTATTTCAAAACACAAAAATACTTTTCTAAAGATTGATTATGTAGGACAAAAAAACACTAGTAAGACACTTTTTGACATTTCTTTAAGGGGTAACTTTAAATTGGTTTGTTTCTCGATAATTCCCAGGCGTAAAATTAGTTTGTCTGCGGAATAAACGAATAAAATAGGAAGTCTCTTCAAAGCCTAAGGTGATAGCGATTTCCTTTAGGCTAAGGGTGGTAAAAGTTAATAATCTTTTTGCCTCCGTAATAATTCTAATAATAATTAATTGTTTGGCAGATTTTCCTGTATAAATTTTAGTGCAATTGGTTAGATTCCTTGCGCTCACCCCTAATTTATCGGTATAAAAAGCAAGACAATGTTGTTCTGTAAAATTTAAATCAATCAGCTGTTGAAACTCTTGATAGATAGGAAATTTGTAGTCCATTCCAATCGTTTCCTTCGGTAAATCAATTTTATCGGGTAATTCTCTTTGAATGATATTGAGCAAAATCAACAAAAAGCAGTTAAGAATTTCTAGCTTTTTTGAGGTATTTGCAGGTTTTGAATATTCTTGATGCATTTGTCGTACAACCAAGTCTATTTCGCTTATGCTAGGACTTTGAAAGGTAATGGAATTGATGCTTTTAAAATTATCTAACAACTTGGCAACAGTAGCATAAGGGAAAGGGGAATAGGCTTTTAAAAAATTATGGTCAAACCCAATTACATAAGCTTCCATCTGCTTCCCTTCGATGAAATTGTGAATTTGCCCATTAGAAATAAGATATAAAGTATTAGCTTGAATGGATAATTTTTCGTTGTCGATTAATTGAGTGCCGTCGCCTGATTTTACCCAAATTAATTCTTCATAAGTATGTCGGTGATTGTCTTCATCTAAACGGAAGTTGGCATCAAGCTGTCTAATCTTAATCCAAACCTTTTCTTCTTTATCTTTATCGAAAACTGGAATTTGTTTTTTCATACCCATTTTTCATAAAATTAATCCTCTTCCTCTTTCTCTTCCTCTTCTTCCACATTTGTTTGGATAGCACTTTCCGCCCATTTTTTATGTTTGGCTAAATCCCTTTTCAAATGAAAATCCAAAGCATCTTGGACATACATAAACTGATTTTCTTTCCCTATTTTATCAATTAAATCCGCTTTGTGTAATCGGTCTCTGACGGGGCCAATCACACCTGCTAGATAAAAAACTATTCCTTCACGAGCAAGAAAATCTTTTGTGTTTTCTAGCCCCTTTAATCCACTAGAATCAATATCATTGATATTGGAGCCATCCAAAATGATTCCTTTCAAAGATGGAGTTCCGTGATTGTTGACCAATTCTTCAAAAAACTCTTTAAAATATAAGGAATTAGCAAAAAACAATTGGCTATCAAAGCGAATGATGAGGCAATCAGGTATTTGGATAGCATCTGGAAAACGGTCCACATTTCTAAAATAATTAGTATTTGGCAACTGCCCTAAGACAACTATGTGCGGCTGTGCATTTCGATACATGACCATTAATACCGATAAAACAACTCCTGCTAACACCCCTTCTTCTATACCAAAAAGTAATGTGACAATAAAAGTCGCAGTCATCATCCAAAAATCTCCCCGATGCGTTTTCCATAAATTGATAGCTTCTTTATATTCAAAAAGACTTTTTACGGATAATAAAACAATGGCTGCTAAGATAGCTTTAGGTAAAAAGTAAAAGACAGGTGTTAAAAATAGCAAAGTTAGCGCCACTAAAAAGGAAGTAAAAATAGAGGACATCTGTGTTTTTGCTCCTGATTCACTATTTACTGCCGAACGTGTAAAACTGGCAGAGGTAGGCAGTGCTTGAAAAAATGCACCTCCAATTTTGGAAATTCCAATAGCCAATAATTCTTGATTGGCATCTATTTTATAATTCTTATGCTTTGCTTCCCAAACTTTTCCGATGCTTATGGTTTCCACCATTCCCATGATGGAAACAGTTAACACAGTTGGAAAAACTAACTTAATATTTGCTAAAGACCATTCGGGTAGCAAGAAAGCAGGTAAACCTTCGGGTACTCCCTTGACAATATTAATTCCTTGTTGCTCTAATTTTAGAAATATGACTAATAAGATACTCATTACTACAACAATCAAAGGGCCAGGAATATTTTTGTTCATTTTCTTAAATCCCACGATTAACCCAATACCACTAATGCAAAGTAAAAAAGTTGGTAAATGTGTTTCTCCGATATGTTGAAAAGCATACCCAAAGGTTTCGTATAAGGCAGAAAAACGAGGTATTTCAAAACCTAATAAATATTTTAATTGACTAGCTGCAATAATAATGGCGGCAGCAGAAGTAAATCCCGCAATGACCGGATAGGAGAGAAAATTTGCCAAAAAACCAAGCTTCATAAAGCTTGCTAAAGCTTGAATGATACCTGCTAAGAGACCCGTTAGAATGACTAAGGATATATATTCAGGTGTAAGCGGTTCTGCAATTTGGCTGATTCCTGCGAGCACTAATAAAGAAGAAACAGCAACCGTACCTACAGAAAGATGACGAGAAGTACCAAAAAGCGCATATAAAAATAAAGGCAATAATCCACCATATAATCCAAAAATCGGTGGCATACCAGCCAGCAATGCATACGCCATTCCTTGAGGAACGAACATTACACTTACTGTTAATCCGGCTATAAGGTCATTTTTTAAAAAGCCCTTATTATAGCTGGGCAGCCATTCTAAAATATATAGATATTTCTTTAAATTCATTTCGCCAAAAATATAAAAGATAGGGGAGAGTTGTTGAAAAACTTTGTTTCTTTTTTTAAGAAACCTACAGATTAGCATACTTTCAGTCCAAACATATTAAAGGAGATTTTGAAAATAATTATTTAAAAATTTTATTTATTCTATCTTTCCTGTATATTTGTTTTAAATTAGTAAGGTCTTACTAAAATATTTTTTAATTATAAATGCTTACTGTATGATTTCAGATTTATTAAATAGTCCAAGTACTGGAAAATATGCCGTATTATTTACGATTCTTTTTTTTGGTGGAATCGAAACCTTTGCGGGTCATATAAAAAATTCGAATAGAACAAGGGATGATTGGATGTCTGAAATAGGTGGATTTTTCCTAGTTTCTTTTGCAAGTTTTGTTGGACTTTTTGGCATAAGTTATTTGGGTAAAATAATATTTCCAGATGCTTATTATTCTATGGCAGGTCTGTCTCTTTGGATTGCCGCGCCACTTTATATGATTGTAGATGATTTAGCGCAATACTGGTATCACCGTTCCGCCCATGAACACAATTTTTTATGGAAACATCATAGAGTACATCACGCAGCAGAACAAATGGGCGTGATGGTTTCGTTTAGAAATTCAGCTATGTATTTTTTGTTTTTGCCAAATGTTTGGATTGCAGCTATTTTTACTTTCTTAGGAATGATTCCAGCAACTGTGCTCGGTTTGATTGTTAAACAATTAATCGTTGCTAGTTCTCATAGTACCTTTAAATGGGATGAATATGTCTATAAAATCAAGGCTTTAAGCCCAGTTATGTGGGTGATTGAACATATCTTTGTAACACCGTCTTTCCACTATGCCCACCACGGGAAATCCAAAGCGGATAATATCAGTGACCCCAATGGCAATTTTGGTAATGCCTTTACCCTTTGGGACCAATTATTCGGTACCGCCACTTTTACCAGAAAATTTCCAACTGAATTTGGTTTACAAACAGATTCAAAGGATAGTTGGTCGGCACAACTTTTTTACCCATTTGTTACCTCTGATAAACCGGGAAGTGAATTGGCGAAAGGGCACAAAAAGATTTCTTCTGCCACCAATGAAGCAATAGCCGTTGAATTAGAAGCAGGCACGCATTTATGGTGTCAATGTGGTTTTAGTTCTAAGGCCCCATTTTGTGATGGGTCTCATCATGGCACTAAAATTAAACCGATTGCCTTTGAAATGAAGAAAAAGCGGAAAGTAAAATTATGTAATTGTAAGCATACGAAGGCAAGTCCTTTTTGTGATGATACGCATTTGAAGTTGTAAAAAACAACCTTTTCATTTCAAAAAAGGGCTAGGGAAAATTTCTCTAGCCCTTTTTTGTCTATGGTTTGTTGTAAAATTTGTACATTAGAGAAAATCTCAAGACTTCCATTAACTCAATAAAAAACCATTTATGAAAAAAGTATTATTCCGCCTATTTCTAATCGGATTATTTTTGTTCGGATTTTTTGCTGGTTATAAATTTTATGAGAAGCATTTAGAAGATAAAAGAAGAGCTAAATTTTACGAAAATTTAGTAGATACTGCCGCTCCAACAGTTACCACTTTGAAAGATTCTATAACAATCGGATATCAAAATGAAAAACGAACTATTCATATTTATGTCCCCCCCAATTATCATAAAGACTCTATTTCTAGATATCCAGTAATCTATTTTCTAGATGGCAATGCTTGTTTTAATGACCTCGTAGCTCAAGGCCCTGAATGGCAAATAGATGAGGTCATAAATGCAGCTTACGAAAATGGAGAACAAACAGCTATTGTCATAGGAATTCCTAGTTCCACAGATAGAGATGTAGAATATACACCTTGGGTAAATGAAGACAATCCAAATGCTCATGGAGCAGCATTCGCAAAGTGGTTAACAACAGACCTTAAAAATTGGGTAGATACTAATTATCGAACAAAAACAACAGCCACGGCTACTTCTATTGGAGGTATCTCTCGTAGTGGGATGATGGCCTATTATATACTTATGGCACATCCTGAAGTTATTGGGAATGCCATCATTCAGTCCCCATCCTTATGGGTTGATAATGAAAGATTGCTTTCTATGAAGCTCCCTAATGCAGCTTTAAAGGATAAAAAAATATTTGTTAGTGTGGGGTCAAGAGAAGGGCCAGGTATGATAAAGCATGCAGAAGATATTTTTGAAAAATTCACCCTTTTGGGATTGAATAAAGATGCACTCCGATATGAAATTATTGATAAAGAAGGACATTGGAACGTAACTTGGCGAAAATCTTTCGCTTTGTGTTATCCTTGGTTGATGAATTAAAAGATAAATGGTTTTCTCCTAAAACTAGAACGTCAAATCCCAATCAATTAAAAACTAAATAGTGATAATGAAATAGAGATTAAAAGAACTAACGCCTTCTTTGAATTTCAAGCTTTATCTTTCTCAATCGCTCATTTACTCCATACGTCATTAAAAACTTAGACAAAAATAGGACGGCGAATAGACCAGCAAGTTTAGAAAGTTCCACTTCTTGTTGTAATCTCCAAACCGCAGTTATTACAGCTAAAGCAAAAAAGAAGAACCAAACCATATTGATATTCCTTCTGGATTTTTCTCTAATTTCCTTTTCTTTTTCTAATTCTTGTAAGGTAAAATCTTCCAATTTTTTAGTGGCCATAATTATATAGGTTTGTAAGAAATGTTTTTGTGATAATAAACACTAATTTTAGGTCAAAAACCAAGTAGTTAATGGCGCAATATATAACTTTTTGAATTTAGACCCGTTCAATCACAATCCCAGCTCCCAAACCTGCACCGCCACTTATTCCAGCAACGCCAAATTGCACATCCCGTCTTTCCATTTCATCCAAAAGGGTAGTGGTAATCATTGCCCCACTTGCGCCTTGGGCATGGCCCATCGTCATAGTACATCCATTGACATTAAATTTATTTGGGTCAATATTTAAATCTCTTTGATATTTTAAACAAGTGGATGCAAATGCTTCGGCGAAGTTATGCAAATCTATATCCTGCATGGTCAATCCCGCTTTTTTAACGGCATTTTCCATTGAAATTTGTCCACCTAGAAGCATAATAATGGGTTCGCAAGCGGTATTGTCATAAGCAACAATTTTTGCTTTAGGTGTCAAACCTATTGCTTTACCTTTTTCTAAACTACCAATCAACAAAAGACACGCACCATCTGCCATGGCAGGAGAATTTCCTATATTATGGAAATGCTGCAAGGTTTGAAGTTGTGGATAGCGAGCCTTCATTTTCTGACGAATGCTTGGACTGACATGTTGACCAAATAATGGCTGCATGGTTTTCATAACTTCAACTGTTGTGGATGGACGAATACATTCATCGTGGTCTAAAATAGTAACACTTGCTTCATTTTTGACAGGGACTAAAGACCTCAAAAAATGCCCATTCTTAGTGGCAAAAGCGGCACGTTGGTGAGATTGAGCTGCATAGGCATTCAGTTCTTCTTGGTTAAATCCTTCAAGACTAGCTATTAAATCTGCCGCAACGCCCATATGGGTAAAATGGCTTTTTTCTATGACCTCTTTATCTGAAAACCAAGCTCCTTTATCCGCAAACATGGGCACTCTCGAAAGCATTTCAATACCACCTGCAATAACCATTTTCGACATCCCCGAACGAATTTTTGCGGTTGCCATCCCGATTGCCGTCAGGGCAGAAGTACAAAAGGTATTGACAGTCGCTCCATCAATATGGTCGCCCCAGCCGTGACATACCGCTGCAATTTTGGCAATATCAGCTCCTTGGTCACCTACTTGTCCAACACACCCCAATATAATGCTTTCAAGATCTTTATCTTGAAGATTAGTTCGTTGTTCTAAAGCTGAAAAAAGTTGAGCTAATACGTGAATAGGTTTCAAGTCTTTTAATGCACCACTTTTAGCAGAACCTTTACCTCTTGGAGTTCTTACTGCATCGAAAATGTAAGCTTCTTTCATAACTTATTGATGATAAAAAATCTAGAAAAGAGCGGAGATAGTTAATAGGATAATAGGTAGTCTATTTTTTCCTACTCCCTAAATCTCTTTTCTCTGTTCTCTTTTCTTTTTGTTATATAACCCCATATTCCAAATCCTTATTGAGTTGGAAAGGATGAAATTTAAAATCGGCTGGTAATTGCTGTTCGTTTAATGAAGGTATATCTTCTAAAAGCAAAAAGGGCTCGTCAAATAGTTCTCGTTTACCGTAAGGAATCCAACTGCCAGAAATAGATAAAAATGGAACGCCCTCTTTTAAACCACGCATCTCATGGTCATAATAGGGTGGATGCCAATAAAAATTTCCCGGCACTGCATGAAATTTTTGTTGATTGATAATGTATTCCACGTCTCCTTCCAAAAGATAATAAAATTCACAAATCGCATGGCTATGAGTGGTATATTTACTCTGTGGTCCCCAAGCCAAATAGGAATAATTCAAATCATAGCCACTGTCTGGTCTTTTGACTCGAAAAACACTTTTTATTTTAGCCATTCTGTTGAGCATTTTCGTGAGTCCTCCTAATTTCTGTAAGTCTTTCGCAAAGAAAAAACTTTTAGGGTCTAAGTTTAGCATGTTCACCCAATCTATTTCCCCTGCACTTTTAAATGTTGGTGTATTGGGGTAGAAACTTGTTTTTTCTAAATCATTCCAAACCGTATTTTGTTTGGTTACAAACTCAGAAATAGTAGTTGAATTAGGCTTTTCGGTTGCTGTTACCTGAAATGGCTTACCGATTTCCGCATCCCAAAATGTGAATTTATTAGGCAATACCGCTTGAATTGGTTGGATATGTAAATTACTACCCGTCAAATAATAACCTGATTCTAAATAAGATTTGTCTCCTTCGGGTGCCCAACTAAACCATAATATTTTCAAGGGCTCCTCCGAGGTCACTTTTACTTTTTTCTTATCATAGCTGTCAAAAGTGATAGACGTACCGGGCGCAACTTTAGCTATTTCTTCATTTGACCATACTTCTGCTTCACCTCCTAAAATATGATAAACGGATGGCGTTGCTTGGGCATGCGTTGGTAAAATGCTACCACTTGCAATCGCCAATTCTACTACTTTTAAATCAAGATTATCAAAAATAAGTCGAGTTTTAACGACTTTAGATAAATTGGTCAAGGCATTTTCTTCTAATTGTTCCCAGTCAAATTTAAAAACTTGGTCTACAGGTGTCCAAGGCTGTTGATAGGAGATATTTTCAAGCGGAGTCAAATCTTCTTCAGGAAATGGTCTTGGCTTTTCTGGATTTGCCATATCTGCCACTTTCTTTTTGCGGAACATATCCGTCAACGCATTATTGGGGTCAAGGGCAATATTTTCTTCCGTAGCAAAATAGATTTGCGGGTCAATTTTGGCAATAGGCGTAAA
>CALLVC010000314.1 GCA_938010785.1 uncultured Saprospiraceae bacterium | reverse complement strand
ATTTTTAGCAGCCTTTTTCCGCTATTTTTTACCAAAAAATAAATCCGTAGCGGGTGCTATGCATTGATTTTTTGGCGAAAACTATCGAAAAAATTCAAGCTAAAAATTTTACCCGATTAATCAATCCGCATTACTTAATAGGAAATTTTTAAATTATTTTTAAAGTAAATATTTGTATCGAAAGATTTATAAATAAAAAACAGTCAATTAAGTAACCCCTTAACAATCCATTGCCTTCCAAAAAGATATAAATCTAAAATTTTCCCCATATGACTTACATTAGCATTAGGCAAAGCAATATATCTTTCTAAATTACTGATAATCAATAGTCTCTATACTTACATTTTTATTATATTATTTTAAAAATTTACTTTTTGGCTGAAATTTTGTAAGTAATCATATGTAATGAGAAAACACTCTAGGCTTACCTTACAACGATGTATTCCATTCTAGAAACCTTATCATCTCCTATCTTATCTGCTAGGAATCAAAAAATTTGTTAAAGGACATCCTGAACTATCATAGAAGCCAGATGTCAGACCGTCGCGATGAATCGGGACTGCCTGAAGACAGAATTGACTTTCGTCTCACATCTGACTTCTGACATGAAAGCTTGCTTTTTAATCAGACTTCTGACCTCTTGATATTCGGTTGACTTTATTTGTTGGATTTAACGATGACATCATGAGTTTTAAAAACTTACACACCTCCGATATGACCATTTTATTTTCCAATGCCCCTTCATTTAAGGTGCTTTGCTTTCTATTATTCTGTTTTTCCTTAAACACTTCCTTTGCTCAAGATTGTGATAATCTTACAGATGGTGGTACTATTAGTGGGGACGAAGCTGGTTGTAACAACCCAACTTTTGACCCGAGTCCAATTATCAGTACTGCACCAGCAACTGGTGGAACGGGGGACATCCAATATATGTGGATGAGAACTACTGGAGACCCAAATTCTCCTTTTAATACTTGGCAAATTATCCCAGGTGCTACAGGAGAATCTTATGACCCTGCCCCCATTGCTCAAACTACTCATTATGGGCGATGTTCCAGAAGAAGTAATTGTACAGAATACATAGGAGAGACAAATTTTGTAACCAAAACGATTAGTTGTTGTAGTTTTAATTCAGCAATATCACCTTTGGCATCTACTATTTGCCCACAAGAAACCTTAGCGATGTCTGTCTCTGCAACGGGAACAGGCTTATCTTATTTATGGGAAGCTTCGGGTGGTAGTTTTGATAATGCTGCTATTGCTAATCCAAATTATACGATGATGATGCCGGGGACCTATACTATTACAGTTACGGTTTCTAGTGCTGATTGTACAGAGGTGATTGAAACAACGGTAACCGTTGATAATTCATTAACAGTCTCTATAGCTTCAAACAGTGACTATGCCGAAATCAATGAGAATATTCAATTAAATAGCACTTCAAGTGATGCCAATGTTACTTATAGTTGGACCGCCACTAGTGGTATGTTTAGCAACACCACCATTGCTAATCCTACTTATTCTAACCCTACCGCAGGAAGTTATCAAATCTTCTTAACGGTTAGTAATACTAACGGCTGTACGGCGGTTGACACTTTTGATATCAATGTTGGTACTTGTGCTTTTACTTTAACAAGTACAGCTACGGAGGCAAGTTGTTCTGGAAATGATGGTTCTATCACTATAACGCCCAATAGTGCCATTGGAACGGTAAACTATGTATGGAGTCAAGCAAGTATTGGCAACACTACTACGCCAACTGGTTTGGCTGCAGGTTCCTATACGGTTACTGCGACTGATGAAAATAATTGTTCGGCTTCGACTACAGTGACCATCACAACTATGGGTGGACTCGTTTTAAGCCCGAATATTACCCTACCTAATTGTGTCGGAGATAATAATGGTCAAATTCAAGTTACGGTTACAGGTGGAACACCTGGGTATACCTATAATTGGAGTAATAATCTTCCTGCTGCTAATTTGGTCAATAATCTTGCTGCTGGCACTTATACGCTAACAGTTACAGATGCCAATGGCTGTCAAGCTACTGGAAGCTATCAAATAACGGAACCAACACCTTTAGTATTATCTGGTAGTTCTACTCCTCCCGCTTGTGGAGCAACTAATGGAACTGCAACAGTTTCCGCAGTTGGGGGTTCACCTAATTATACTTATTTATGGGGTGATGCTGCCATGCAAACAACCGCAACTGCTACAAATTTAGCGGCAGGCAATTATGGCGTAACCGTTACAGATAATAATGGTTGTCAAAATTCTATGTTTATAACTGTAGATGCAGGTACCGCAAGTAATATTGTAGTTACTCCTGTTGTTACAAATGCTGGTTGTGGAGAAAATAATGGCGCTATTTCTTTAAGCATTACAGGTGGTATCACGCCTTATGCTATTCAATGGAATAATGGAGTTGTCGATAATCCTAATTTAGCGGATTTAGCTGCGGGTAACTATAACGTTACTGTCAGTGATGTAAATGGATGTAGTACTACACTTAATATTACAGTAGATGAAGTTGATGGTATCTCTCTAATGGTTATTTCCACTCCCATGTCTTGCATTTTTGCTAATGATGCTACCGCTACAGCAATGGTAGCTGGTGCGACAGGGGCCGTTTCTTATGCTTGGTCAAGTAATTTAGGTAATAGCGCCATGGTGACTAGATTACCTGCTGGAACATATAGGGTCACTGCGACAGATGAAGCAGGTTGTTCTGCTTCTGAATCAATAACTATCGCTTCTCCAACCGTATTAACTGCGCTTACGACTTCGACTAGTTCAGGCTGTGGAAGTACGGTAGGTTCAGCAACGGTTATTCCTACTGGTGGTACAGCTCCTTATACCTATCTATGGAGTGATGGAAATAATCAAACTGGTCAAACAGCAACTGACCTTTCTCCTGGAACTTATTCAGTTACGGTAACAGATTTAGGAGGTTGTGCAATCACTAGTTCTGCTACCATCAGTTCTGATTTAGGCCTAATGGTCACCTTAGCTACAACGAATGTGCTTTGTAATAGTGAAAATACGGGAACCATTATGGCTAATGTGGCAAACGGTGTAGCACCATATACCTATACATGGAATAACTCCTTACTTAACCTCTCAGGTTTTACTGGATTATCTCAAGGTACCTATAGCGTAACTGTAACGGATGCCAATGGATGTTTTGGTGTTGCAGAAGCTAAAGTTCATAGTGCGCCGCTATTGGTCATTACACCTGTAGTAGAAAATGCAAGTTGTGATGGAAATGACGGTCGAGTAAGATTAGATGTAAATGGAGGTACACCAGATTATTCTTTTGCTTGGGGTGCTCCTTTAAATAATTTCTCTAGTGTTGCTACTGGTTTAGCTCCAGGTGCATACGAATTCACAGTGACTGATGAGAATGGCTGTTCGGTTTCAGACGTAGTGATTATCGGGCAAGCAACTGGTTGCAACGATACTTGTGTAGTTATTGCTGGAACCATTTCTACCACCGACCCTACAACTATTTGTGCGGGCGATGATGTACCAGACCCAATTACAGTAGCCATTTCAGGAAATATTGGGACTAATTCTAGATGGATTATTACGGATGCTGTTGGGACTATTTTAGAATTACCTATTTCAAATGTTTTTAATTTTGATGGGGCTGGATTTGGTACTTGTCAAATATGGAACGTTACTTATAACGAAGCTATTAATGGATTAACCATTGGTCAAAATATAGCCAGTATGACTGGATGTTTTGCCTTAACAAACCCTATTTCTGTTATCAGACAAGATTGTACCCCAACTTGTACGGTAAATGGTGGTATGATTAGCACAATGGATAATACCACAATTTGTGCTGGTGATGGTTTAGCGGACTTCATTGCCGTCGACCTTACTGGAAATTCAGGAGAAAATACACAATGGGTAGTTACTGATGAATCCCTAAACATATTAGAATTACCCACCTCGAATTTATTCAATTTTGATGGTGCAGGATTTGGTACCTGTTTAATTTGGAGTGTTTCCTATACGGGAGAGATTGGCGGATTAGTGGTTGGACAAAATGCTGCTAACCTAGCTGGTTGCACCAATATATCCAACTCAATTAGAGTCGTCCGACAGGATTGTACACCTATATGTGAGGTCACGCCTAGTACTATTACCTCTAATGACCCTATCGTATTTTGTGTAGGAGATGGGAATCCAGATAGCGTACGTATTAATTTGATCGTTGGAACTGGAGATTTTTCTAGGTTTATTATTACGGATACCAATGCTACTATATTAGCCATTTCTTCGGAAACGATTTATGATTTTGAAACAACTGCTCCAGGTATCTGCATCTTATGGAATATCACCTATAATGATGGCGTTGGTGGCTTAATAGTGGGCAATCAAATCAATGGACTTAATGGTTGTTTTAGACTATCAAATGCCTTGACTATCGTCAGACAAGATTGTCAACCTGAACCATGTGAAAATAGTCCTGAGGTTATTTTGATAGCAACAGAGAATACTTGTGGTAATGAAAATACAGCAACTATTTTCTCAACGACAACGGGTGGACAAGCGCCTTATACCTACGCATGGAGTAATGGGGCTACTACCGCTGATTTAGATAATTTAGCTGCGGGTGATTATAGTTTGACGGTGACGGATGCTAATGGCTGTACGGGAGTTAGTACTGCTAATATTATGGATGGAGGAGTGATTTCTGTTGACATCGCTCCCCCCAACACTATTTGTGCAGGAGCAAATACAGGTAGCCTAACTGCCACTGTTACAGGTGGACAAACACCAATTACTTATAATTGGAGTAACGGAGGTACTACCGCAACTTTAAATAATTTAGCGACTGGCACTTACAATTTAACCGTCACAGATAATATTGGTTGTACTGCCACAACAACAGCAACTATACTTGAAGACACTGATTTTTCTGTTAACATCATTGCCAATAATAGAACCGTTTGTCCAGGTGAATCCATTAGTTTTGGTATTGCACCAGCTAATCCAAATCTTACTTATTCCTGGACTGCAACTGGTGGGGCATTTGATGACGCAACTAGTTCTTCGCCAATGTATACGATGATGATGCCGGGTGATTATGATATCACAGTCGTAGCATCCAATGGAACTTGTACTGCTACTAGCACCATAACTGTGACTATTTTACAAGGTATTAATGTAGCTGCTACTTTAAGCGATGTTGTTTGTGCAGGAGATAATAATGGGTCTATTTCTATTACCGCCTCCTCTGCTAATGAGCCAATTACTTATACTTGGGACAATGGTATTGGAAATATTGCTAGTCCAACTGGTTTAGCACCTGGTACTTATAATGTTACTATCTCTGATGCGCTTAACTGTAGCGTAACTCAAACTTTCACCATTGGTGTGACTAGTAATCTAAATGTAGGCTTAACTTCTACTAATTTAGATTGTAATGGTGCTAATAATGGAAGTATAACTGCAAATGCAACAGGTGGTGTTGCTCCGATTACTTATACGTGGAGCAATGGAGGAGCGAATACTGCTACTTTAAATAACTTAGCGGCTGGTACCTATAGTATAACTGCTACGGATGCTATGGGATGTACCCAAGAAGCTTCTATCGAACTCACAGAACCCACTCCACTTTTTGTAACTATTGTAAATTCGGCTCAAGGTCAAGTTCTTTGTCCGGGTACAAGCGTAAATTTAACCGCTACACCAAATGATGCCAATCTTACTTATAGTTGGACGGCTACAGGGGGTAATTTTGATGATGCAACTATCGCTACACCTGTTTATACGATGATGATGCCCGGTAATTATGATATTACCGTGGTTGTTTCAAATGGAACTTGTTCGTATTCTGCTACGACTAACGTAATCATTGGAAATGGAATCGACTTTTCAGTTAATAAAACAGATATTAGCTGTCAAGGAGAAACGGATGGTAGCATTTCCTTGACTATCAACAGTGGTGCCGCACCTATTACCTATGCGTGGGATGGTGGAATTGGTAACAACCCTAGTCCAACAGGTTTAGCAGCGGGTACTTATAATGTAACCTTAACGGATGCTAATAATTGTCAAGCAACAACCAGTGTGACTATTGCGGCACCGAATGCAATTGATATTGGTTTAGATGGAACTAATATTCTTTGTAATGGAGATGCGAATGGTGCAGTTAATGCCCTAGTTGTAGGAGGTACTAATCCATTATCATTGACTTGGAGTACAGGGGCTACAGGAGTTGCAGGAATCAGCGATTTAACTCCAGGGACTTATGGTCTAACAGTAACGGACGACAATGGATGTACAGCCATTGATTCTGTCACTTTAACTGAAAGTCCGGCCTTTACTTTAGTAGCTACTGGTGCTAATATTGGCTGTCTAGATGACGGACAAGCATATGTTACGCCTTCAGGTGGCACAGCTCCTTATACCTATGTTTGGAATGATGACGCTGGTCAAACAACAGATACCGCTTTTAACTTAATAGCTCGAGATTATTCAGTTACGGTAACTGATGCAAACGGTTGTCTTGAAAGTGCGACTGTAAGTATTGTTGCAACGGCCGATTTTACTTGTTCAATTGTCGTGTTAAATGATATTGAAACAATTAATGGAATAGAAGGCGAATTGGGAGTAACTGTTACTGGCGGTAGTGGCAATTATACTTATAGCTGGAATAATGGTGGCATGGATTCAATTATTACTAGCTTAAGTACCAGTACTTATGAAGTAACGGTAACGGATGATACGGGTTGTAGCTGTGTTAATAGCCTTACCTTATTAAATCCTGCACTACTTGGGAATTATGTTTTCGTCGATTCTGATTCAAGTGGAACGCAAGATGCAGGAGAACCAGGTGTGGAAGGGGTAACCTTACAATTAACTGGAACAACTACTTATGGAGAAATGATTGTTAGAACTACCCAAACTGATGCGGATGGGTTCTATGAATTTCCAGTTCCTCCAGGTGATTATAAAGTAACGGTGGTTGATGCCTTTGGCTATAACTTCACAAGTGTAAATACTGGTGGAGATGATGCGATTGATAGTGATTTCGACCCAGCTACTGGTATGAGTCAAGTAGTAACTTTAGGTCCAGGTGATTCCAATTTAACCATTGATTTAGGCTTATTGGTTGGAGAAGGTTGTAACAATGTTTTACTAGGTGGTGCTATCCAAAGCGATGAAACTTTATGTAGCTCAGATGCGGACCCATCCATTATTACCAACTTATCTTTCCCTACAGGTGGAATGGGCCAATTGGAATACTTGTGGTTGAAGAGTGATATCACTATGGAGTATTATCCTGGTCATCCAGCTTGGATGGAAATTCCAAATTCAAACTCCCCAGATTATGACCCGGGCGTGATTACAAAAACGACCTACTTCATTAGATGTACTCGTCGAAGTGGTTGCGATAGCTACCCAGGCGAAAGTAACATTGTTACTAAAACTGTTATTGATTGTGCAACCAATCCATCCGCTGAAAACCTTAGAACGACAATCATTGATGGACAAATTGCCTTGGATTGGGAAGGTAAAATTCCTTATCAAAACGGACATTACATTATTGAAAAAAGCGATAATGGTACTGATTTCAAAGTCTGTGGTACGATTAAAAGTCAAATCTCTGAAGACATGGAAACCCTCCATTTTATGGACGATGCGCCTAGTTTTGGAGAAAATTATTACAGAATTAAAACATTGGTTCCTGCTATGCCTAATAGCTTTTCAAATATTGCGATAGCAAAATTGAAGCAAAGTGCGAATCAAAGAGTGATGGTCTATCCGAATCCTGTACAACAAGTAGCAACCATTCATTTCTTAGAAGAATTGGACGAATTAGCTCAAGTACAAATTGTTAGTGGATTTGGGCAGATTATCAAAACGTTTGAAATTGATACGGCTAATAAAAGACATCAGATTGACTTGAGTGATTTGCCAAGTGGGATGTATTATTTGAAATTCAATAATCGAAAGCTTAAGCGATTTGGACACAAAATTTATAAAATAGAGGAATAATTTCCTTCGATTCAAAATAGATTTTCCTAAAATAAAAACGGGATGATTGGTTATCAATCATCCCGTTTTTTATTAGTTGGAATCCGTTTTATATTCTCTAATTACACAAACTCATCGTCTTCTGGCTTAGTTTTTTGTGGTTCAGGTTCATGGGCAGTAGTTGGCGCTGGTTGTAAGTGGTTTGTGATTCGTGAATGTAGGTAATATTAGGTTATTAGGAGTCCTACTCTATCTTCGTAATCCGAATTTCCACTCTCCTATTTTTCTGTTGTGCTGACTTATCCATTGTCCGCTTTGCAGGACGCGTGCCGCCAAACCCTTTAGTTGCCAATCTGGTACTATCAATGCCTTTGTCCATTAAATACCTTTTAATGGCAAAAGCTCTTGCCTCTGATAAATCATATAAGTCTTTTGGGTCTCCAATATTCTCCGTATGCCCTTCTATTCTAATATGGATTTTTTGATTTTCTTTTAACAAGTTGGTCAAATAATCTAAGGCAGGATAAGAATTTTCTAAAATAACCGACTCTGTTTGCTTAAAATAAATCGGGTCTATTTTTATTTCAATATTTTCTTTAATGGGGGTCAATTCAATGGTGACCTGCTGGGTAGGCATAAATTTATTTTTTTTAGTAACTACTACCTTTTTTGTCCCAATAAAATCTTTTAATTCAGCAGTTATTTTATACGCTTCTCCTTTAGGTATTCGGAATTCAAAGACTCCATCTTTAGATTTATAAAACCTGAGATAATATCCTACATCAGTAGGCCCATACAATAATTTAGCTGCAATTGGTTCTTTAGTATTGGCATTTATTATTTTACCTTTTACCAAGACCTCCTCTTTTTTAGGAGTCGCTACTTTTACCCGATATATATCAGAAGACCCTTCCCGATTGGAGGTAAAATATAAATACCCCGTGTGGTCATTAAAAAAAGGTTGAGAATCATCTCGATTAGAATTAATGGGCGCTATAAATCTTCTAGGCACCGTCCAATCTGTCCAATTATCACTATTTCGTTTGGACCGAAATATATCTCGCCCGCCCATTGCATTGGTGCGATTAGAAGAAAAATAGATAGTCTTTTTATCTTCTGAAATGGTTGGCGTATCTTCTGATAAGGTAGAATTTATCTTAGTTCCTAAGTTCATCGGTTCCGTCCAACCGCCTACTCCATTTTTAAAAGAAACGTATAAATCATTGCGCCCATGCCCTTCCTCTCGGTCTAATGACATTATTAGTACTTCTCCATCAGGACTCATAGTGACATTGACGTTACTACCCTTTGTGTAATAATTTTCAATCTGCACAGGTTCTGGAAACAGCCATGTATCCCCCTGCTTTTTAATGATAGAAAAACCTTGGTTCATTCCTCCACCGGGCAAAAATTGATTCAATAATAAAAAAGAATCATCCTCTGGCGTTAAAGCACAAATACTATTTGGTAAAGCATTATTTAGTGGTGGGCCAGGATGCATTAAAGATTGATATTCATTGTTTTCAAAACTAGCAATCCATACATCTTGGTTAAAAGCTGACCTAGTGGCATTCCTCACTTTTCGGCCTGAAATTCTAGAATATATTTTGGCTAAATAATTATCATATTGATAGGAAGAAAGGGATAAAAAAAGATTCTTTCCTTCGACTTCTAAAGTTTTGTCAAATTCAGGATGACCTACTCTCGTAAAATAAATGGTCTGTCCATCATAAGAGACTATTGGCGCAATTTCATCATACAAAGCAGAATTTATCTCGGTGGGCAATTTTTCCAAAGTGAGTTTATATTGACCATAAACCATGAATGTTTGACACAAAAAAAATAGTAGAATGCTATTCCTAATACACATAATTTGTAGTTTCCAAAAATGTTGTGAGTATTGCTGGGATTTACTAGGTTAGTCATTTATACAGTGAGGATGGTCTAAAAGTAAGGAATTTTGAGCAGAAAAAAAATTGCAAGCTTATTTTGTAAGTTTGAAAATTACTCCTGTTGCAAAAATTTATCTACCCAACTCCTAAATAGTTCCATATCAACCACTTTTTTCAGGCTAGCAATTCCCTTTTGGACCTTCTCTATGCCCATTCGTTCTACTCGCGCTTCCATCAAAGTTCTATCATAGGCTTTAGAAAATTCTGGATGTGCTTGGATACTCATCATTCGGTCTCCAACTTGAAGGATAGCATTTGGACAATCTGCATTTCCTGCTAGGCTTATCCCATTTTTAGGTAAGGCTAAAACTTGGTCCTGACACATCATCAAAAAATTCACTTTCGTCTTGGCTGGACGCATCCACTTTTTGAGCCGATACACTTTAAATTCATGCACGCCTACACACCAACCTGTTTTAGCCTTAGCCACCTTCCCGCCCAATGCCTCTGCCATTAATTGATGTCCAAAGCAAAAACCTATAAAATAGCCGTTTCCTTCATAAATAGCTTTGATAAATGCTTTCGTCTTTTTAATCCAATCTAAATCCTCATAGACCGAATGAGACGAACCAGTCGCCATAAAGCAATCACATTCTGTTACACTTTTTGGTAATTCGCCTTTGAAGGCTTTATATAACTTAAATGTATAAGCTGGAAATAACGCCTGAAACATATCAGGGTAGTCTTTAAATTCCGCCCGATATTCAGGTCTAACTTGGTCGCACACTAATAATCCTACAGTCATTGTTAATTTTCAATTTATATTTTTCAATTTTTTAACTGCCTCGCCTTTCAGCCTCCGATGATTGAAGAATTCTTCAAAAGTCGTTAGACTAAGCTTTTAAAAGAAAGAGATACGCTGAAAGTATCGCTTTCTAAGCCCCTAGAAGGCGATACTTTCAGCGTATCTTCTTCTTTTCCGTTAGTATCCCGTCCGCTGCGGTTCACCCCGTACAGGCTCATCTTACATCACAAAAAAATACCCTCGATTAATTTGTCAATTACTTAAAAATCCTACCCCTAGCTTACTAAATCATTAGATTTATTTTACATTGAATTGATAAGTTTCTCTACTCCTGATTACCTTATTCACCTCACTCCCTCATCAACCTCATCACCTTCCTCCTCTCATCTTAAACCATAAAAAACTAACCGCTAGTATCCCAAAATAGATGAATGCCAACATCGGATTATAAATCGTCATCGCTACAAATGCCACACTAGCTATCACTAAGGCTATTATGGGCGCCATTGGATATAATGGAACTTTAAAAGGTCGTTCTAAGTTTGGTTCTTTTTTGCGTAAAGCTATCATAGAAATCATTGAAATAATATACAAACTAAGTGCCCCAAAACAAGCAATCGTAATAATTTCTGCTGTCTTCCCCGTAAATAAAGCGATTACTCCAATTATCATATTAAAAACTAACGCTTTGGCTGGTGTTTGAAATTTCGCATTCACTTCCCCTAAAAATTTGGGGGCATAACCAACTTTTCCAAACTCATAGGTGGAACGACCTGCCGCCAAAATGATGCCATGAAAAGAAGCAATTAACCCAAAAAGTCCGACAGAAGTGACCAGTTTATAGAGTATATGACTTTCTCCATATGCTTTTGACAAGGCTAAAGGTAGTGGAGAATCTGAGGCATTTCCATCTGCATCATAAACAATCGCTTCCCAACCATCTATCCCCACTGAAGTTGAAAAAGTTAGTAAACATAAAACTACCAGCGTCAAAATAGCGGAACCAAATCCTATCAGAATATTACGTTGAGGATTGACCGTTTCTTCGGCGACATTCGCCACCCCTTCTATGGCTAAAAAAAACCAGATGGCAAAGGGAATTGCTGCAAAAGCACCCGACCACCCGTTTGGTAACGCATTTTTAGTCAAATTTTCAAATTCAAAATGAGGGGTCGCTGCCCCTGCAAAAATTAGTAATTCGGCGACGGCTATAATCGTGATGATAAGTTCGAAGGAAGCTGCTGCTTTGACCCCATAGATATTTAAGCCTGTAAAAATTAAATAGGCAACTAAAGCAATTGGCATAATTGATAGCGAAGGCATCAAATTATTAAGATAGGCGCCGATAGCCATAGCAATAGCTGGTGGAGCAAAAATAAATTCTATATTTTGAGCCATTCCTCCTAGAAAACCCCAGTTTTCACCTAAACCTCTGACCGCATAATCAAACGCACCTCCTGCTTTTGGAATAGCACATGCCAATTCCGTATAACTAAAAGTAAAAGTCAGGTACATGATAATGATGAAAAAAGTAGCGACGGCTAGTCCTAAAGTTCCCCCTTTTTCTAATCCAAGATTCCAACCAAAATACATACCTGATATGACGTAACCGACTCCTAATCCCCATAACATAAGAGGACCTAAGGTTCTTTTTAAAGCTTGTGGTTGATTGTTCGTTGTTGACATTGATGACGCGTTTGTAGAATAAAAAAGTAAGGTAAGGAATTTAAATTATAACTTTTAATAAGGCTGAAAAGGCTTTTTTGAGAAAAGAGTGTAATAATGTGTAATTATTATAGTGTAACAAAAGTTTTTATACCTTTCTAACTGTTCCCCCGAGCGCAGCTTCGCTGCTAAATAATGGGATATTAAGGGTGAGATTTTTTGGATTTTAATAGAATAGGTATCTTTAGATAAAAAA
>CALLVC010000313.1 GCA_938010785.1 uncultured Saprospiraceae bacterium | reverse complement strand
CCTAGCTATTCGATATTTCAAGTCCAGGCCAAGGCCGTCAGACTAATGGATTATTGACCGGAAAGCAGGAGATACCTTCAAAGTATCTCCTGCTAGGGGAGCCTAGAAAGCGATACTTTCAAAGTATCTCTTTCTTTAGCCTGTCGTCTATGGTCTCAGACTTGAAATGACTATCTGCTTGTCTCCCGACAAGCGTATCGATAGGGGTTGTGTAGAAAGTCAAAATATGAAAAATATTATAATATTTTACATGTTTAAAACCAATATAATCAACGATAAACATTTTATTAAAAATAATAATTTATTGATAAAATCGACTTTTTACACAACCCCAGGATAATAGGTTCAAGTCTCGTACCGATAGCTATCGGCATAAACCATCGAAACCATATATTATTTTTTGAATCTCAATCTTCCTCAATAAAAAATATAAGAATAAAAGTGAATTCGTTTGCGTCGTATTAAAAATTCGTTTATTCTTTAAATTGTATTGATAATCAATTACTTATATTAAAGTAGAGGTCATTTCATTAGTCGATAAAATAGGGCTTTTCGTAGTTTTGATAATAAAAAAGAGAGGCTTTTTTTTAACTTTACAGGAACAATAATAAAGAAATCACCCCGCTAAATATAGAGAAATAATGAAGTATATTCTTTCCCTTCTAGTAGTCATTTTTTGCTTGACAGCAGGGAATGCCCAAAGCAAAGTCCTGCAAGAACTAAAAGACAGCAATAGTGTTCAACTAGGGTTTTATTTTACGCCAAGTACGCTTCGCATGCTAAATCTTCAAAAAGACCCTGCTTTTGATGAAATGATTCAAGGGGTAGAAAAATTGAAGTTTTACATTATGGAACAAGAAAAATTTTCTGAGGCAATCTATTTTGAGACAGCTAATAAATTAATGTCCCAAGAAAATTACGAAGAATACATTATTTGGGATGGAAATGGGGATGAATTACAGGTATTTGGAAAACCCGATTCTAAAGAAATGGTTGGATTAGCCAAATTTCAAGACCAGATGTATATTTTTGATTTAAAGGGCACCATTGACTTAATGAAAATCCCGGATATTTATGAACAAGCAACTACTCAAGATTCCACTTCCTTGAATGGTTTTAGTATCATTTACGATATGATAAAAGATGATGAAAGAGACCGAGCAAATCGTGCAAGATGGCAAAGGGAAAGGGAAGAACGACAAAGAAAAAGAGATTCTATTGATGCCGCTATTAAAGTGGATAGTAGCGCAGTTGTGAAGGAGAATAAAGAGTAAAAGCTTACATTCTTCTAAAGGCAAGTCTCTATTCTCTCAGCAAAGCGGTCTCTACTCTCTGTTCTCAAAAAAATTAAATCACCCGAAAAAATACACTTTTGACAATTTTAAGCACCCAAAATTTAACTAAAAAATATGGCAAACTAGTTGCCTTAAACCAACTCAATTTTGAGATAGAAAAAGGGATGGTTTTCGGTTTATTAGGTCCTAATGGAAGTGGAAAAACTACTACTTTAGGCATGTTGTTGAATGTTTTAGCTCCTACCTCTGGAAGTTTTGAATGGTTTGAAAAACCACCATCCGCCGATAGCCGAAAAAAAGTAGGTGCTATTCTAGAAACGCCTTGTTTTTATCCCTATATGACCGCTAGTCAAAACCTAAAAGTTGTAGCTCAAATAAAGAATTGTTCGACTAAAAATATCGACCCTACCTTAAAAACGGTGGGCTTATATGAGCGTCGAAACGACCCCTTCAAAACTTACTCACTTGGGATGAAGCAGCGATTGGCTATCGGTGCAGCCTTATTGGCAAATCCACCAGTTTTAATTTTAGATGAACCCACTAATGGTCTTGACCCTCAGGGAATTGTAGAGATAAGGGAGTTGGTAATTGAAATTGCTAAATCTGGAAAGACTATCATATTTGCTAGTCATTTATTAGATGAAGTCCAAAAGGTTTGTACAGATTTTATGGTCCTTAGAAAAGGAGAGAAGTTGTTTCAAGGAAATGTCAAGGAAGCTTTATCGGACCAAAGAACAATGGAAGTGGGCGCAGCAAATTTAGAAAATTTACAGTCTGTATTAAGTAATTTTAAAGGCATCAAAAAATTAGAAATTAAGGCAGGTAAATGTCAATTAACAGTCACCCCTGAAATTCAAACCGCGGATATTAGCCAGTTTCTTTTTGACCATAAAGTAGTATTAAATCATTTAGTGGAAAAGGAAGGAAGTTTAGAAAAGCAATTCTTAAAAATATTAAAAGAACAATGAAAAGATTACTTCAAATAGAATGGCTAAAACTTAAACATTATCGACCCTTTTGGATATTGACAGGACTTTATGCCTTGTTAGTCACCCTGATTTGTTCGGGCGTGCATTTCTTCCTTATTTTTTTAAAAAATCAAGGTGCAGATTTTCGTGGAATAGACCCGACAATTATACCATTTTATGATTTTCCAGATGTATGGCAAAATATTACTTACATAGCTACCTATTTTAAGATTTTTTTGGCGTTCATTGTTATCATAACCACAGCAAATGAAATAATTAATAAAACCTTACGTCAGAATATTATTGATGGTATGGGCAAAAAGGGGTGGATTCAATCCAAGTTATTATTGATTGGCGGACTTTCCTTAGCAGCAACTATTTTATTATTCTTCATTGGGATAGTTACAGGATTGTTGTTATCTCATCCCGACGGTTATCCGCATATTTTAACGTCTACTTCCTTCCTGTTCGCCTATTTTCTAGAAGTCTTTACCTATTTGACTTTCGCATTATTCCTAATTTTATTGATAAGAAGGTCTGGTTTAGTCATAGTAGGATTAATGATGTATACTTTTGCTTTTGAGCCATTTTTGGGTGTGTTGTTTATGTTCCCACCTAATGAGTTTAATTTTCCAGCTTACACCTATGATTTAGCTCAATTAATGCCTGTAAGAGCCTTAAATAATTTAATCCATGTTCCTTATCATAGATATGCTTTTCGGGAAATACAGGATTATATATCCCTAAAAGAGGTGTTTATTGTCTGCTGTTGGTTGGTGTTCTATGTGAGTATGAGTTATTTGATTTTAAGGAGACGGGATTTATAAATCTAGGCATTATGTTTCATAAAGTTAAAAGGATAAAGGGCAAAATAAATCTACCCAACTAGATAGGATTCAACACTGATTTTTCTTTGAAAAATACGCAGATGAAACGGTTACTGTTAATCTCGAAGAGACCTGCCCGTTGCACAGCAGGCGGGTTTCAGTGTCAAATCCTATCTAGTTCACATTATGGTTTTAAATAGGCAAACTTAATTCAAATTATTTAAAACCTTGAGCATTTTTCTTTCAAACCCCTTATAACTCATGACCCCTGTTATCGTTTCTATTTTTTTGCCATCCGCATCAAAAATAAAAGAAGTTGGAAGTAAACCTAACCAAAGTGGGTCTATTTTATTGACAAAGGCCCCTGGGTCATGGTGTGTTATTAAGTAATTATCCATCGAAAAGTTCCTTTCCTCCCAAAATGGAATAACAAGACTGTCTGCTTTTGATACTTCATCGATGGAAAGTGCTACCACTTTCATGCCTTTGTCTTTATAATTTTGATGTAATTTCTCTAGCATTGGCATTTCGTGCACACATGGTTTGCACCAAGTTGCCCATAAATTTACTAAGACCACATTTCCTTTCTCATTAGCCATTAATTCTTCGAAGTCTTTAAACTCAGATAAAGAAGCCAGTTTTGAAGTTTCCTCTTCAATTTCAAGGGTAGAAATAGTTTCAGGCTTATCTTCTAATGGCTGTTGACAGGCTACAATACACGCCAACAAGTAAAAGTATATATAATTTTTAAGTGTCATAGTGAAGTATCTAATTCCTTAAGGGTTTTCTTATAAAAACTTCTTTGCAAGACGTTCCTAATCCCGATTTTTATCGGGACCATATCGAATGGCAAAATTTGTAAAAAGGGGATTTAAAGGGTGAACAAAAATAGATTTTCAAAGAAAATCTATTTTTGTTCACCCTTTAAAAACCTTTTTTTGATTTTATTGGGCTCGATGCCCAATGAAATCAAGATTTTTAGAGGTATTCATTTTTATAAGAAAACCCTTCTAATTCCTTTAATACTTATAGGATACCTCAGTTATTTTGTAAAAGATTCAATCCGTTGCAATAAATTAGCATAAACTTCCTAATTAAAATATCGGACACTGGACATATTTTAAACAATATCTAGCTTATAAGCTTTAATGTAAGGAAACTCCTTTAACTTGCCGACCACAACGTCTAAAAGCAAAGTCTCAATCGTAACTATGATGCAATATTTTATCATTGCTCAATTATTTTTATTTGGAATAAATTTTTCTTCACTGCAAGAGGAGAGCAGCATCCCAACAGCAATTGAATTATCAGCATCAAACGAGTTGATAGATGGGACGACTTGCCGTTGTAGAGACTCATTGACCTTAATCATTTTTCATCAAGCAACAGATGGTCCAAATTGGAAAGAACAATGGGATTTGACCGAACCATTAGAAAATTGGACAGGCATTTCCTTAGACAATGGAGATTGTGTATCGGGAATTACCCTTAACGGGAATGATTTAAAAGGAACACTTCCAAAAGAGATTGGAGATTTAAAAAATTTAAAACGAATATCACTAGGAAATAATTTTCTGACTGGGGAATTACCTATTAGTTTAGGAGATTTACCAATTTTAGAAAGTTTAATTTTTAGGAATAATCAGCTAACTGGGACTATACCAATAGAATTAGGAAAACTCAGTAAACTGAATACCTTAAATCTTAGTATTAATGATTTTTCAGGTGGCATACCTACCCAAATTGGAAATCTTCGTAAATTGACAGGCTTATTTTTAAATCAGAATAATTTAACTGGACCGATTCCAATTTTATTAGGAAATCTTTCCGAACTCGTTAGCCTAAATCTTTCGATTAACAGCTTAGAAGGGGCAATACCTCAGGAAATTGGCAATTTAGTCAATTTGACTGGAATTGGATTGAATGAAAATAATTTTAGTGGTTCTTTGCCCGACCGTTTTGGGCAATTAGAAAAATTGGTGTCTCTTCGATTGGAAAATAATGGTTTAACTGGACCGATTCCAGAAGTTTACGGAGAATTACCCAGATTGGAGACCATCTTTCTGTATAATAATAATTTGTCAGGTTGTTATCCAGAATCTTTCAAAAACCTATGTTCTCTATTAAATAATACGAGTCAGATGGGGCGAGGCTATAACTTTAGAGGCAATCCTCAATTATCTTGGGAAGGAGATTTTGTAAGATTTTGCAATGGAGAAAGTCAATTAGGTGCTAGTTGCAATGACGGAAATACTAGCACGCTAGTAGATGGAATTAATGAAAATTGTCAATGTGGTAAAATGGTAGAAATTGTAGAAGAACCTATGCTAATAGAGGTCACCATTGAGACAACAGGAACCTGCTCAGATGAAATTTTAGGTGAAGCCTCCATAGCTATAATTCCAAAAAATGCGGAGTACCAAATTGAGTGGTTACAACCAAATGGAGCCCTAAACAATTTATCAATTACAAATTCAATTCTTAGACAAGAAACACTCTCCGCAGGAACACATAATATCACAATAACAGCCATTAACGAAAACCTGCCTCCAAAGGTCTCTTCGCTAGAAATTCCAATTCTGAATTGTTTTGATCAATCAAAAATCCCTCAACTCATTACCCCAAATGGGGACGGCTTGAATGAGCAATTTATATTTGATGAATTATTACAAAATCCCAATCGGTTTCCTGATAATGAACTCATCATTTTTAATCGCTGGGGAAATATCGTGTTTACCGCAAAACCTTATCAAAACAACTGGGCAGGAACAAACCAAAAAGGCGGAAAGTTGCCAGAAGGCACTTATTATTATGTTTTTAAATTAGATTTAAATGAAGGTCTGATAATTAAGCGAGACATCACAATCGTTCGTTAATAAATCCGTGGTAGAAATTAATACCACAGATTAGTGAAGGAACACGGATATCAAATTTAACTTTCTTAGAATTAAATAATCTTCTATCCCACCAATTCTCTTTCTAATTGTTCTAAAGATTTTCCTTTAGTTTCTGGCAATACTTTTATGAAAATAAAGAAGCCAAATAAAGCTATGGCGCCAAAAATAAAGAAGGTCAAAGCATTTCCTAAATTGGATAATTCCCACGGGAAAATTTGTTGGATTAACCAACTGGAAAAGGAATTGATAAAACCAATAAATCCTATCGCTAAACCTCTATACTTATTGGGGTACATTTCAGAAAGCATCACCCACATAACGGGGCCAAGTGAGAAGGCAAAACAGGCTACAAAGCCTAAAATACCGATTAAAACGAGCGTGGCATTCATATCCACAGCAGCTTCAATAATAGCGCCCTCCTGCTTTTTATAAGCTTGGTTTCCTAAAGCTCCTTTCATGGCATTTTTAAAATCTACATCATTATCATATACTTTATCAGCGACACCACTTAGAGCGGTTTGGTCAATTCCTTCGATGTTAGAAATATCTGTCGCAGATAATTGATAGGTGGCCTGTTTGAAGCTATACGCACAAAGTAAAAGGCTAATAGCAATACCTGCCGTTCCAATGATTAACAAAGGCCTTCTACCCATTCGGTCAATCAAATACATGGCAACAAGGGTGAAGACGACTGAGGTTCCACTTAATAAAACACCTGAAGAAAAAGCGGCATCTGTACCAATTCCAGTTTGTTTAAAAATGGAAGTAGCGTAGAAATAAATAGCGTTAATTCCAGTTACTTGTTGTAAAATTCCAATAGTCAAGCCAACTAATAAAATGAATCGAAGGGCAGGTTTAAATAATTCACTAATTGGTACTTTCTCCTTATTTTTATCTTCGTTAATACTAGCAATAATAGTTTGACTTTCTTTGGCAGCATATTCGCTGCCATACAATCGTTCTAGTACTGCTTGTCCCTCTGCATTCCTATTTTGGGTAAACAACCAACGAGGACTTTTAGGGACAAAAAATAGTAGCAAAAAATACAAAACAGCAGGAATCATTTCTACCCCCAACATCCATCGCCAAACATTTTCTTCAGTCAAAAAACTAGTCCCACTTTTAAAAGCACCATTAAAATAATAATTACTTAAAAAGGCGGCAAAAAAACCAAGAACAATGTTTAATTGTTGGACAGATACTAAAGTACCTCGGTTTTCAGAAGTAGAAATTTCTGCAATGTATGTAGGTGCTAAAACTAAGGCTGCACCGAAGGCAAAACCTCCTAACATCCTTGCTAAATAAAGCATCTCATAGGAAGTAGCATAGGCAGAGAAAAGGGCAGAGACAGCATAACAGAAGCCTACCATCAATAAAATTCTTTTACGACCCACTATATCACTTAATCTACCAGAAATAAGCATGGCAAACATCGCCACAAAAGAAGGAGAACTGACCACCCAACCAGATTGAGCATCATTTAAATTAAATTCTGGACCGGCATATTCCATCACACCAGAAATAATTCCAGCATCAAAACCAAAAAGAAATCCACCAAGAGAAACAACTAGGGCTATCCAAAGAGATTGGGTATTAATTCGCATGAAGATAAGTTTGACTTTTAAAGCATGTCTAAATTTCCATGATTGAGCGAGAGCGAGGAAATTTAGACATGCCTTTATAATAATATTTGAGGTAAAGCCTAAACATACGGAAAAAAATCAAATTTCTATTTATTGATTTTGGATGTTTAATTGTGAACCACTAGTAGCACAAATTTTAGTTTGTTCTGAATAGAGGTTTTCAAACCTATCGAATGCACAAAAATGGGAGCAACCAGAAAAAGATGCCGTAGGTATCAAATATAGGTAAAGGTAAAACTAAAGAAAATTCCTTCCTCCTAACCGTGCCGTAGGTACGGAACATGGGTTTGAACGCCATGATTTGTACCTAAGGCACAAATCAAACCTGATTAAAAGGTTAGCAAACCTAAAGGTCAGCGTATCGGCCCTTGGACGCGTGTTACCAATCACTTTATCTCCGTTAA
>CALLVC010000312.1 GCA_938010785.1 uncultured Saprospiraceae bacterium | reverse complement strand
TATGAAAGCCCCTTGGCATAAAATGTTGCGCAAATTGTTGTAGGAACTTTTCGCCCTCAAATTCCCGTTTCCCAATTGGGGGTGGTTGACCTTTTTTTTGTAAGGCATATTGTTTGTAATTAATGATTACTTTGTCTTTTGATATCTTAATCAATTCTAAATCTTTTATAAAACAACGGATAAAATGCTAAAGTTCCTTGGCTAGTCGTGAAGTACAGTATCGAACCCATTCTACATCCCCTTATACTCCCGCTGGCACAACCGCTCCCCCCAAAGGCATCATGCTGACTGGGTTAGGATTTTTAATCCAACACCTTTATCCATTTCGCCTCTGGCGAAAGCAAACAATAAATTCAAACAAAAGGGCAAACCTATTTCCACCCCTTACTCCCGCACCTCATGCAACAACTCCAACCCAACAGAAGACCGAGGCTTAAACCCCTCCCAAGTCTCCGCATTAGCATCAGCAGGCACAGGTAAGCGTGAAAGATAATAGGATAGGTGTTGACTCGACTTATTGAGGGGAAGGTCTTCTAATTAGTCAAACAATTGCATAATAAACTGTAGGGAGCAAGTATAGGTTTGGTAGCATGCAAACGAATTGTAGCTACGCACATTGAAAAAAATTAAGTAAAATCCGATGAGGAGAAGGAGTTATTTTTTCTTTTACACGACCAAAATCAGGTTTACTAGAACACCCAAAAGATTAATGAATCATTCAAGCCTTGCTCACCTCAAAAAAATTAACAAACTAATTCTAATTCTTTTTGTAGTTCTCTTAAATGGTCTTCTGTAAGTGGTTTATTTTTAAATCCTTTGACCAATGGATTCGCCTCTGCCTTTAACTGGTCTTCTGGATTCATAGAAGTGGTCAACATGATAATGATAGGCGATTTCAAGACAGGTATTTTAGCATATTTTTCCAAAAATCCCCAACCGTCAATTTTAGGCATATTGACGTCTAAGAAAATAGCATCTGGAATTTCAGGATTGTCTTCTTTGGTTAGGCCTTGAAAAAAAGCCAAGGCTTCTTCAGGCTCTGAAAAAAAGGTGAACTTTTCTACTAATCCTGAATCTCTTACGATTATCTTATGATAGAAATTGGTTGCATAATCATCATCAATGAATACTAGGAATTTTATTTTTTGCATAGTCGGCATAAATTTTAGACTGTTGGCAGATGCGGAGGATATAAGGGGGTTACTAATAAGTATTCATAAATCATTCCAAATACAGAAAAAACAAAATAGATAGTATTATCATAAGGCTTTATGAGTTAATTAACATCATATCTTCAAGAAAATAAGTGAAATAATCATAAAATTAAGTACTAATATAATTGCTTAATGATTCTGCTTACTTAATATAGTATAAGCTATCACAAAGCTAATAGCCATCAAGATAGCGGCCAATATAAATGCCGACCCCGGAAAGTAAAAAGGGGTTCCATCTTTAGTGGTATAAAAGAAAATGCCTGTCATAATTAAAGGGCCAAAAATAGTCGTTAAACTTTGAATAGCGGTCAAACCTCCCTGTAATTCTCCTTGCTGATTGGCTGGCACCTGCCCTACTAAATACGATTGTAAATTAGGTCCACAAATCCCCCCTAAACAATAAGGAATTAAGAATAGAAACATCATCCAAGTTGAGCTGGCAAAGGCAAATAAAAACATACCCAATACATACAAACTAATCCCATAATAAATACTTTTGCCTTCTCCAAAATAGTCCACTGCTTTTTGTGCCAAGCCTGCCTGTACAATGCTGATTAAGACCCCGACAAAGGCCAGAGAAAGTCCAACCATCCCCTCAGACCATTCAAAACGATACATCGTGTAATAAGCCCAATTGCTATTAATCGCATGTACGCCAAGATTTAGCAAGAAAAAAGTAAACAAGAGATATCCAATGGCTTTATAGCTAAAAATTTGTTTAATCGTTCCTATAGGATTGGCTCTTTTCCAATCAAATTTTCTTCTATTTTCCAAAGTCAATGATTCTGGCAAAATAAAATAGCCATAAAGGAAATTGACAAAGGCTAAGCCTGCTGCTACGTAAAAGGGGACTCTGACACCAATCTCTCCAAAAAGACCGCCCAATAGTGGGCCAATGATAAATCCTAAGCCAAACGCTGCACCCAACATCCCAAAGTTTTTTGCTCTATTTTCTTCTGTGCTAATATCAGCAATATAGGCAGAGGCCACTGTGTAACTAGCCCCAAAAACACCTGCAATAATTCGCCCAATAATTAACCAAGAAAAGGTAGGCGCAAAAGCTAAAATTAAATAATCAATTGCAAATCCTAGCAAGGATAACAATAGCACTGGTCGCCGACCGTACTGGTCACTTAAGCTACCCATAATAGGGGAAAACAAAAATTGCGCAATGGCAAAGGATGTTAATAAATATCCTCCGTAGGTACTAGCCTCATTGAGTTCAATTTGAATCATCTCCGCCAATAATTTGGGCAATACGGGAATGATAATACCAAATCCGATTACGTCTATTAAGACGGTGATAAAGATGAAGGTGACGGCTGCTTTTTTGGGTGAATTGGCTGCGTTCATATTTTAGGGATAAATCAAAAAAAGCCTCCGACAGAACAAATCCATCGAAGGCTTTTATATTTTAAAAGAAAAACAAAAGCTTAAGCAGCTCCCATTTCCTCTCTAATTTTATTCAAAGCAGAACCCGCACGCACCCAATCAATTTGAGCAGCATTATAAGTGTGTGCTACTTCAAAAGAATCAGTAGTACCATCTGCATGCTTTAAGGCAATCGTCAAGTTTTTGCCAGGAGCAAAATCTTTGAAATCAGGAATACTGATATAATCATCTTGTCTTACCTTATCGTAGTCAGCAGGATTGACAAAAGTCAAGCCTAACATTCCTTGCTTTTTAAGGTTCGTCTCGTGAATACGTGCAAAAGATTTTACAATAACTGCTGTTACGCCAAGGAATCTTGGTTCCATAGCCGCGTGCTCTCTAGAAGAACCTTCACCATAATTGTCTTCTCCAAAAACAACGGTGCTTATATTATTCGCTTGATACTTTAAAGCACTATCTGGTACTGGCAAAAATTCTGGATTTGTCGCAGAATCTACATAGTTGGCTACCTGATTCGTCTTTTCGCTGTAAAAGTTAACCGCTCCAATCAAACAGTTTTGAGAAATATTTTCTAAGTGACCTCTGTACTTTAACCAAGGGCCTGCCATAGAAATGTGGTCAGTTGTACATTTTCCTTTCGCCTTAATCAACAAACGCATATCTTGCATTTGAGCTTGCGTCAAAGGCTTGAATGGTGTCAATAATTGTAAACGATTAGAATCTGGAGCTACATTTACTTCTACTCCACTACCATCTTCAGCAGGCGCATGAAATCCTCTATCCTCTACATCAAATCCTCTTGGTGGCAATTCTAAGCCAGTTGGTTCGTCTAACATCACTTCTTCACCAGCTTCATTGACTAAAGTGTCGGTAACAGGGTTAAAATCCAATCTACCAGAAATTGCAATTGCAGCAACCATTTCTGGAGACGCTACAAAGGCGTGCGTGTTAGGATTACCATCTGCTCTTTTAGAGAAGTTTCTATTAAAAGAGTGTACGATAGAATTCTTAGGCGCATTCTTTGGGTCATTGTATCTAGCCCATTGACCGATACATGGTCCACATGCATTGGTAAAAATCTTGGCATTTAAGTTTTCAAAGACAGAAAGGATTCCATCTCTTGCAGCCGTAAATCTTACTTGCTCAGACCCAGGGTTGATACCAAATTCTGCTTTTGTCTTTAATCCTTTATCCAAAGCTTGTTGAGCAATAGAAGCAGCTCTAGTCAAATCTTCATAAGAAGAGTTGGTACAAGAACCAATTAATCCCCACTCTACATCTAAAGGCCAGTCATTCTTAGTAGCTGCCTTTGTCATGGCACTTCCTACTGCAGTGGAAAGGTCTGGCGTGAAAGGTCCATTCAATAATGGCGTCAATTCAGAAAGATTAATTTCTATTACTTGTTCGAAATATCTTTCAGGGTTTGCATAACATTCAGGGTCAGCAGTCAAATGTTCTTGGATACCATCTGCTAAATCAGCTATTTCTTCTCTTTCCGTCGCTCGTAGATATCTACCCATAGACGCATCATAGCCAAAGGTAGAAGTTGTTGCGCCAATTTCAGCGCCCATATTACAAATCGTACCTTTTCCAGTACAACTCATAGCATCCGCACCAGGGCCAAAATATTCTACAATCGCTCCTGTACCACCTTTCACGGTCAAAATATCTGCTACTCTTAGGATAACGTCTTTAGGTGCAGCCCAACCAGATAACTTACCTGTTAATTTTACACCAATTAATTTTGGCATTTTAAGTTCCCATGGCATACCAGCCATTACATCTACTGCATCCGCTCCACCAACTCCGATAGCGACCATTCCAAGTCCACCTGCGTTCACCGTATGCGAATCCGTTCCAATCATCATTCCACCGGGGAAGGCATAATTTTCTAGTACTACTTGGTGAATAATTCCCGCACCTGGTTCCCAGAATCCAATACCATATTTATCAGAAACTGATTCTAAGAAATTAAATACTTCATTTGAAGTATTAATAGCAGCTTGTAAATCTTTACTAGCTCCCAATTTAGCTTGAATCAAATGATCACAGTGTACCGTAGAAGGGACTGCGACTTTGTCCTTACCAGCCATCATAAATTGTAATAATGCCATTTGAGCAGTAGCATCTTGCATAGCTACTCTATCAGGGGCAAAAAATACATAATCGTCTCCACGCTTATAGCTTTGTAGTGGAGATTCAGGATGAAGGTGTGAATAAAGAATCTTTTCAGCGAGTGTAAGCGGGCGACCAAGTTTCTTACGAGCCGCTTCCACTTTACCTGGAAGTGCCTCATAATGTGCCTTAATCATGTCAATATCAAAAGCCATAGCTTAATAATTTTATGATTGTTTAATAAGAAGTATTTATTTAATGGTGAATGATAAATGTTGAATGGTAAATAGATAAAATTATCATTTTTCAAAAGTCAACGTTTATCAAACATTTATTTCTTAATTCAATTAACAGCTACTAAAATTAAATTAAAATTTCAGAAAATTATTGTTTTATAAATTCTTGAAAATCAATCTAATCTTTTCATTTTTTAGCTGTACATTATATGAGACTCAAAATTGGCTGCAAAGGTACAAATTTTGGCATATCTTGCACGTTTTTTTGACCGAATAGCCTTATTTAGAATGAATATAATGGTTGCTTGTTACTCTTTACTTCTTTATTTGTAAAATAAAGTTGGGAACTTCTAGCAACAACTACAATTATAACAGTATTAACAGTACGAAAGATTTATGAATAGTTACAAAAAAATCGTGGTGAAGTTGGGGACAAATGTGCTGACGAGGACAGATGGGTCATTAGACATCACGTCCATTAGCCATATTGTAGACCAAATTGTGCAATTGAAAAAAGAAGGTATAGAAGTTATTTTAGTGTCTTCGGGTGCGGTTGGTGCAGGGCGTTCTGCTATTCAGTTGTCTAAAAATTTAAATAAAATTGTTCAACGACAAGTTTATTCTTCCATTGGGCAGATTCGTTTATTGAATTTGTACAATAATTTATTTAGCAATCACCAGATTTTTTGTGCCCAAGTATTAGCGACCAAAGAAGATTTTCGAGATAGGACGCATTATCTGAATATGAAAAATTGTTTTCAGGCGCTTTTACGAGATAATGTGATTCCAATTGTCAATGAAAACGATGTGATTTCCGTCAACGAATTGATGTTTACCGATAATGATGAGTTGGCAGGACTAATTGCTTCCATGATGAATGCTGATGCACTGATGATTTTAAGTACAGTAGACGGTATCTTAGATGGACACCCTGATAAACCAGCAAGTAAAACGATTGCAGAAATTGACCCTGATGATAAAGCCATTCAAGAATTCATCATGCCTTCCAAATCTTCTTTTGGGCGTGGTGGGATGCATACGAAATTCAATATCTCCAAAAAAGTTTCTAAGTTGGGCATCACCACTTTTATTGCCAACGGCAAGCGCCAAAATATAATCTCAGATATAATTAAAGACGATTTTATTGGAACTAAAATTTTACCCAAAAAAGTGGCCTCTAATATCAAAAAATGGATGGCGTTTAATGAATTAGAAGAAAAAGCTACTGTTTATATCAATCAAGGCGCTGCTACCGTCCTTTGCTCCAATGAAAAAATATCGAGCCTTTTACCTATCGGAATTACCAAAATAGAAGGGACTTTTAAGAAAGGAGATATTATTAAAATAGTGGATGAATCTGGACAATCCATTGGAATGGGGGTCGCGCAGTATAATGTTGAAAAAGCATTGGAGTATTTAGGGCAAAATGGGAAGAAGGCTTTGGTCCATTATGATTATTTGTTGATTGATTGATTTATGATTAGTTTTTTTTTGACACGGAGGGACACGGTTTTAGAGTTATGATTTTTTATGTTTTCTGCTTATACGTGAAAGCGATATTGAGTTCACGCTGCTGAAAAACAAAGTAATTCACTATTTATAAATCGTGTCCCTCCAAATCAAAGAACTATGGAATCCGTCTCTGAGACCGCTTTAATTCATTATTAAATACCTTTCGTTTAATCTTTAGTTCTTCTCCAAAATTGATTAATAATCCCACCTCAATTTCAGTAGATTTTAAATAATTAACCAATTGTACTTCGTGTTTTGGGTGGATTTTTTCAACAGCTTTCAATTCTAAAATCACGGTATTATTTACCACTAAATCAGCTTTGAAATCTCCAACTACTTCTGTCTCAAAATAAACCGTTATTGCCTCTTCTATCTTTACCTTAAACCCTCTTTTTCGAAGACAAATAGCTAATGAATTTTTATAAACGGATTCCAAATGTCCAAATCCGTGATATTCATAAACATAATAAGCTGCTTTGATGATTTCAGAAGTCAATTCGGAATGTTTAAAATTGTGTTGATTACTCATAGTTTGTTAATTTTCGGTTTAGAATAGACTAAAATTAACAAAAAAGAAACTTTCACAAACAAAATAAAAACATAAAAAAATCATAACCTTCAAACCGTGTCTCTCCGTGTCAAAAAAAATCATTGCTCATCATTGCGAACTACCCCCATCACCGTCTGCTGATTAATCCGAGAAGCGACAGGGTAAGCATACAATTTTTCATAAATAGCCCGCATGGGCACTCCTTCATTAGCTGCTAATAATAATTCTTGAATAATTTCTCCTGCGTTGGGTGCGATAATACTGCCGCCCAAAATTTTTCGTTTGCTCCAAGGCCGTTTTGGGCTTAAAAACAAGGTCACTTTGCCATATTGAAACTCGCCTACAATCGCACGGTCATCATCATGAAAAAATTGGTCTTGTCGCCAGTAATTTTTGCCTTGTTCTTTCAATTGTTTTTCGGTCAAGCCAAAGGTAGCAACTTCTGGGTCTGTGAACGTTACCCAAGATAAATTATTAATGCTGTGTTTCTTTTTGAAAAAATGCTTAAAATTATGGGTAAGTAATTTGATATGCTT
Organism: uncultured Saprospiraceae bacterium; assembly: GCA_938010785.1. Taxonomy (GTDB): domain Bacteria; phylum Bacteroidota; class Bacteroidia; order Chitinophagales; family Saprospiraceae; genus JAFMDF01. The sequence continues at coordinate 525 of CALLVC010000312.1, read as the reverse complement.
CTCTGCACCGTGAGAAAACTTATACATACCTGCCGCATCTCCTGCGACATACACTTTTTTATTACTGGTTTGCAGATAGTCATCGAGGACAATTCGACCTCTTTCATTTGTTTTAACACCACCTGCTTTTAGGTTTAAATCATCATAATTTAAGACCCTGCCAATGGCAAATAAAACCACATCAAATTTTAATTCACGTTGTTCTTTCGCTTTATTTTCGATAATTGCAGTATTGGCATCTGTAAATTCTTTGAGGCTACTATTATTGATAATTTGAATACCTTCTTCCTCAAATTTTTCGGCTAATATTTTGCTAGAGTCGGGTCTTTCCGCACTAAGTATTCTATCCCCACGATTCACTAAAGTCACCTGTGAACCTAGTCGCTGAAAGGTTTGTCCCATTTCACAGCCAATCGCTCCACCACCTATGACCAGTAATCTTTCTGGTAATTGTTTCAGTTTATAAAAAAGCGTTTCATTATTATAATGTTCCACTTTCTCGATGCCTTTGAATGGAATCATTCT
>CALLVC010000311.1 GCA_938010785.1 uncultured Saprospiraceae bacterium | reverse complement strand
GCGGCAGGGGTGATTGGTTCTAGAAAAAGTACGTTCTTTGTCATAAATTGGAAAATTATGAAATACAAAATGTTTGAGTTTTTCAACTCATTGACTGATCCTCGACGAGGTCAAGGCCTTCGACACCAGTTAGATGATGTACTAATCATCATCATAATGGCCATATTAAGTGGTCATCAAGGTCTGCGAGGCTTTACTCGTTTTGCAAAAGGTAATGAAGAAGAATTGACCAAAGTACTTGAACTAAAGCATGGTGTTCCCTGCTTTTACACCTTTCGAGCCGTATTGACTGGTCTAGATGCTCAAATCTTAGCAGCTAAATTTATACAATGGGTCAAAAGCTATTTACCTGATACAGCAGATGATTTTATCGCCTTAGATGGTAAAGCCGTAAAAGCTACTAGCAAAGGAGGTAATACTAAATTGCAAAACTTTGTTGCAGTAGTTAATGCCTTTGGTCATAGTAGTGGTCTGGTTTATGGCATGGAATCTTACGAAAACGGTAAATCAGGAGAGGCTCAAGCTTTACGTGATTTAGTAAGCAACCTTGGTCTAAAAGATAAAATATTCACTATGGATGCACTACATACTCAAAAAAAACTTTTGATCTGATTTTAGCTATCGGTTGCCATTTCTTAGCCCAAGTTAAGCGTAATTGCCGCAAATTATGGGAAATTATCGCTCTTTATACTGCTTTAGCCAATCCTATTTCAACCTGTGAATACTATGAAGACCAGCATGGTTATCAAGTATATCGTCGAATTGAACTTTATGTGAACAATACACAATTGCCAAAAGGATGGAATGGTATTAAACGTTTCGTTAAAGTTCGGCGGTGGGGAACTAGAGAAAATAAACCTTTTGAAGAGGTTTCATTTTACGCGCTTAGTAAACCGCTTAATTCGGCTAGAATTGTAGCAAAGGCTGTCCAAGGTCATTGGTCAGTAGAAAATAACTTGCATTGGGTTAAAGATGTCAACATGGGAGAAGATGATATGTCATTAAGAACACCTCATAATGCAACCATCTTGGCTTATCTGAACAATGCTGCTTTTAATTTACTACAGTCTCAGGGCATTAAACCTACTAAAGATAATTTTGCTAAATTTTCCAATAAAGTCAATGAACTATACAAATTGTTTAACTTCTTTTAGAACCAATCACCCCTGCCTCCAAAGGGGGAAATGCATCGTGCAAGAAAATAAATCAATACTTTATTTGGTACTATTTTCCAAAAAGGACTTATGAGACAGCCTCATTAAATAAACTAACTAAGTTGGCGTATCAATTTTTGCATAAAAGCCACTCCTTTTTCCATTTGTCCGACCTCAATAAATTCATTCGCTCGATGGGCTTGTTCTATTGACCCTGGGCCACAAATGACCGCTTCAAATCCTTCGGCAGCAAATTGACCCGCTTCGGAAGCAAAAGAAACGGCATTAATCGTTTTTCTATCCGTTAATTGTTGGACAAATTTCACTACAGGTGCCTCGGTATCCGTATCCAAAGGTACGACTAAAGGAAAACGTTCTTTACTCGTTATATTAAATTCAGGCACTTTTTTACGCATAATGGCAATTCTCTCGGAACAATATACGCTAAATTCTTTCACTATTTCCGCTAGATTATCTCTTGGAATTGTCCTCAAGTCCCAAATAACGGTACATTTATCCGCTACAATATTATGAGCAATTCCTCCGTTGAACATCCCCACATGTAAAGTAGAATGTGGTGGGTTGAATCGTTCATCACTTTTCCCGCTTCTAATTAATTCCTCCATTCTATTTTCCAACCAAACTACTATTTTTGCGCCTTCATGTACGGCACTGGCTTCTGTGTATATTTTACTGCTATGTGCTCCCCTACTCGTAATCGTAGTTTCTAAGGTGCCCATCCCTTTTTGTCCTGTGATGACTTCCATTTCTGAAGGTTCGCCAATGATGGCAAAACGTGGTTTTTCTGGGTAAGAATTCATAATAGATTTCGCCAAGGCATGACCTGCCCAACAACCAATTTCTTCATCATAAGAAAAAGCAAAATAGATAGGCTTTTTTAAATTGGCTGCTATCATCTCTGGTAAACAAGCTAAACAACAGGCTATAAATCCTTTCATATCACAAGTGCCTCGACCATATAATTTCCCCTCTTTTTCTATCATGTCGAAAGGGTCACTATGCCAATCTTGCCCTGCTACAGGTACGACATCTGTATGTCCTGAAAGCACAACTCCTCCATCTACTGCTGGACCTATTCTGCAATGAATCGAGCGTTTGTTGCCGTCTTCGTTAGGTACATTATAAAATGTCACACCATGTGCGTTAAGGTAATTTTCTATCCAATCAACTATACTGCTATTGCTTTCCCCGCCCAATATTGGAAAAGCGATAAGTTTACCTAAAATGGTTTGGGCATTTGCCTTTAAGGCGGCTAGTTTAGCAGGATTTGATATTTCAATCATGTTTTTCTATTCTTGAACTTTAGTAAACCACATCTTCCGAACGCTTCCATTCGAGATAAAGATGCCTTCTAGTTTATTATCAGTTGCTCCTATTTTTTTAGAGGTCTCTTATATTTTAGTTAATTAAAATGCTGTCGAGACCGCCACAACAAACCTCCCATCAATAAAGTACAAACGATTAATAAAATGGGCAATTGTGCAATCCCATAATTGAAAGAAAGCTGTCCCATTCCGTAATTGATAATCATATTTCCTATTAGTGCAATCACGAAAATCATACTAAAAGCGGTGCCCGATAAGGCCGCAAATTTATCTCCGACCATGCCCAAAAAGATAGGAAATATCCCTGCAAATCCTGCTCCCAATAAAGCCAAAGCGACTAATTGTAGCGTATAACTATTGCCCTGCCAAATTAAAAAGACCCCTGCTACCATAAAACCATAACACCAATTCATCACTGTGGAGTCTTTGTAAGTTTTTAGTAAATACCCTAAAGCTACTCGCATTAAAGTCAAGGCGCCCATGTGAACGGTCAGCCCCATTAATGCTTGCTGTGCATCTATTTCTATACTATTTTGGAGATACTTAGTCGTCCAATTACTCACCAATCCTTCTAGTCCACTTTGAAAAAACATCACCATTCCGCCTAATAAAAGCACTGGATTTTTTGCCATTTGTAGCGCTTCTTTCATGGGGAAACCACCTTGTTGTTTAGCTACTGGAAAAGTAATCATCATAATCAATCCAAGTACTAAAAAAATAGCTGCTCCTAATCCGCTAATAACCGTAAAAGTATCGTAATAATTGGATAAAGCAGAAATAATAGAAGGTAAGCCCAGCGCACCTAATCCATAGAAAATACCTAAGGTGCTCAACTTTGCGCCTCGTTCTCCTTCGCTGATGTCTGCTACTAAAGCACTCGCGGAACTATTCAGGGCGCCACCACCTGCACCAATCAAAAAGACAGACAATTGGATTATCCCCCAACTTTCTCCAAAAGCAATTCCTTCCATGCCTATCAAAACTAGGGAACAGCAAATGAGGAATAAGCCCTTGTATCCATTCTTATCTGCGAAAGGGCCACATAATAAAGAACCAACTAAAATACCGAAAGATAAAATAGAAATTAGTACTCCAGCCGCTATATCATTCTTTTGAAACTTGGCAGTGATTTCAGGTAAGGTAGACCCTAGACAGATGACGGACATGCCGAAAGTAAACATGATGACGCACGCGGTATTGAAAACTGTTTTTTTGTTGTAAGTCATTTTTTTATTGCTAGTCTATTTCACATCCAAATTAATATAAAAATTCCTATCCACTTCTACTTTTTGAATAGGCTTTCTAAACTTTTGTTTTTTTAATGCTGTCGTTGGCGTAATCCACGTTTCTTTGCCGTCTACCGTGATTTTTATAGGCATCTCAAATCCATCGACTACATCTGTAAATCTATATTTCAGGCACTTCTTGTCTGTTTCCAATACTAATTTTGGAATGTCTTTCGTCCTTAAATATTGGTCAAAAATGGGTTGTAAATTCCACCCTGATTTTTTAATCATGTAATTTTCAATCTGAGCGGTAGTCACCGTTTGATGGTAAAATTCTTTATTCAAACCTCTCAATATCGCTCGCCATTTTTCATCATCGTCGATGATGTTTCTAATCGTATGCAGCATATTGGCGCCTTTATAATACATATCTCCGGACCCTGCCTGATTCACATTATAAGGGCCAATGATAGGGCGGTCATTTGCAATACTTGCTCTTGTCCCAATCACATAATCTGCAGCAGCTTTCTTGTTGTAATGATAATCTAAATACAGATTTTCGGAATAAGCCGTAAAGCCTTCATGTACCCACATATCTGCGATGTCTTTATAGGTAATATTGTTGGCAAACCATTCGTGTCCACTTTCGTGAATAATGATAAAATCAAATTTTAATCCCCATCCAGTGCCACTTAAATCGGTTCCTCGGTAACCATTTTGATACCCATTGCCATAGGTTACTGAACTTTGATGCTCCATTCCTAAATAGGGCACTTCGACCAATTTAAAACCATCTTCATAAAAGGGGTATTCCCCAAACCAGTACTCAAAAGCTTCCAACATCAACGGGACTTGTTTAAATTGCTTTTTAGCAGCATTGATATTGTCTCGCAAGACGTAGTAATCACAATCTAATTCGCCCTTTTCGCCTTTGTACTTTTCACCAAAATGTACATAATCTCCAATATTAATATTCACTCCATAATTGTTAATCGGATTAGCGACGTACCAATGAAAAGTATGCGTTCCATCTTTCAATTCCGTAATCCCTCTTAATTGACCATTAGAAACATCGGTTAGGTCGTTGGGTACATTGACACTTATCAGCATACTATCAACTTCATCGTACATATGGTCTTTACAGGGCCACCACATACTCGCCCCGTCGCCTTGACAAGAAGTCGCTACAAAAGCATTTCTATTGAGGTCTTGCGTCCAGGTCACCCCACCATCCCAAGGTGGATTGACCGCTACAATTGGGTTTCCACCATAATGAATCGTGATTTCTTTGACTGCTCCGACTTGCTGATTTTCTCCCATTTCTATTAAAAATACATTTCCATTTCTTGAGAAATCGAGCATTTTTCCAGCTTGCTCCACTTTGGAGATAGTCATCGGTTCTTGCAAATCAATTTGCATGGTCTTCCCTGCTGTCAGCACTCGATATTGGACGGTGTTCGTTCCATTTATCGTTTGCTTTTCAGGGTCCACTTTGATATCTAAATGGTAATAGGTCAAGTCCCACCATGCTCTTTCGGGAGT
>CALLVC010000310.1 GCA_938010785.1 uncultured Saprospiraceae bacterium | reverse complement strand
AGGTAAATTAGCCTCACTAATTGAAGAGAAAGTAACCTATAAAGAATTTTTTGGACAGGCCAACATACATCCTAATGCTCATATGATTAAAGGGGTTGTTTGTGGATATAGAATTGAAGATATAGCAGATGAATTTGAATTATATAGACAATGTAGATGCTTAGAAAAATTAATTGACGAATTGGCAAGAGGGCGTAAAATGGAGAAAATTTTACGGAAGGAAAAAACAAGTGGTAAATAGCAAGAATGCTCAAACTACGACACGTATTTTGAAAATTGAAAACCCGACAGCCTGATGTCTAGTCGGGCAGGTTATAAATTGAAAATTGAAAATTTCTAAAGACCCAACATACGAAACAGAACGCCTAATCATCCGACCAACTACGGTCGAAGATGCGCCATTTATCCGCGAGGTAATGAATACAGAAGGTTGGTTGAAAAACATCGGTGATAGAAAAGTATATACCAACGAAGCTGCGGCCAATTACATCAAAGAAAAAATACGCCCACAGCAAGAACGATTGGGCTATTCCAATAATACGGTCATTCGGAAAAGTGATGGGGCAAAGATGGGCAGTTGTGGCTTATACGATAGAGAAGGATTGGAAGGCGTAGATATAGGATTTGCTTTTTTACCTGAATATGGTGGCAAAGGCTACGCTTTCGAGGCTGCTAATAAGATAAAAGAATTGGCGTTTGGCTCTTTTGGTTTGTCGATTATTAGTGGGATTACGATTGAGGCGAATATGCCTTCTCGTAAGTTGTTGGAGAAACTGGGCTTGAAGTTTATAAAATATATGCATTTGCCTAATGATGAGGAGGAATTAATGTTTTATCAGATTCGAAAGTAAATCTAAAGCGTCTTAATCCATGATACAAAGAGACATCATCCAACAGCAAATTGAGCAATTAGGTAGAGCCTTAGGCAAAATCATCACTGCTTTTTTAGGCTTAAAGTCTCAAGGGAAAGTGGCAGAAGGTCTATGTCAATACCCGAAACGGAGGGATTCGTCCAGCACTTATTCCCCATCAAAAAGACCATCAATTGGTTCGAGATTGGGAAGATGGGATTACCATTGAAACAGCAGTAAATCGAGTGGACAAAATGATGGACGCTTTAAATGATAAAGATGTTGGATAGAAGCGATAATTTTCTATGTTCGACAAAAAAAAACATCTAAATCAAAAGAATAAAATGAATAATCAAAAACTATTTGAAACTTTATCCGCCTTAAACACCAGTCAACTTGAAGGGGTGACAGGTAATTGGAAATTTACCATAGATTCCGTTATTTTTTTCTGCATAACGGATGAATTTCATAATAGAATGCGCATCATAGCTCCAATTGCTAAAATAGAAGACCTTACAGAAGAGCATATCAAAAAATGTATGGAAGCTAACTTTCATACTGCTTTAGATATTCGATACGCTTTCTCAGACGGTGTCATTTGGGCTGCATTCATTCATCCGCTTAAGGAATTGACGGAAAACCAAATCGAAAGTGCCGTTAACCAAGTCTATTCTGGCGTAAAGACTTATGGCACTTATTATAGCGGTGGCTCTTTATCTTTTCCGACAAAAGATGATAGGAATGCAAGAAATAACTAAGTCTGTAGAAATTCTAAATTGTAGTTTAACAGATATAGATACATTGACTGAGGTTGCTCACAAAACGTATCGAGAACATTACCAATACCTTTGGAAAGACAAAGGGGAACATTACATAAAGACTAGCTATAATCCCGAAGCCTTCCAAAAGGAAATGCAAGACAAAAATGTAGGGCTTTATTTGGTCACTCAAACATCCGTTGTTTATGGGTTTTTAAAGCTAAATTTTGCTGCGGCCTTCAATGATTATACTGCTCAAGAAGCTTTAGAATTAGAACGCATTTATTTACTCAAAAAGGCAAAGGGCAAAGGTATTGGCAAAGCAGTAATGAAAGCTGTAGACAATATCGCTAACCACCTTAATAAAAAGGTGATTTGGTTGAAAACGATGGATAGTAGTGGTGTTGATACCTTTTATAAACACTGTGGCTATACCGTTTGTGGGGAAACGAAGCTAAATGTAGCGGGCATTTTTCCAGATTTTCAACGGCAATTAATTATGAAAAAGACTTTATAATAAAATAATCGTAACATTCAGAAAAGAGAATAGAGACCATTACATTGAGAGAAAAGAGATTACTTAGAGAAAAAACCTTGGCTTTTTATCGATTTCAAGTCTCTACTCTATGTTCTCTATTCTTAATATTAAAAAATCTTAAAAAACTAGCGTCATTAAAACTAGCTAGTAAAAACTTAAACATAAAATGCTAAAAATCAAAAACTTAAAAGTATCCGTAGAAGGTAAGGAAATTTTAAGAGGTATTAATTTAGACATTAAGCCAGGAGAAGTTCACGCTATTATGGGCCCCAATGGTTCTGGTAAAAGTACGCTTTCACACGTATTAGCGGGTAAAGACGACTATGAAGTAGATAGTGGAAGTATAGAATTTTGTGGTGAAGATTTACTAGAAATGGAAATCGACGAAAGAGCCGTTGCTGGTATCTTTTTGGCTTTTCAATATCCTGTAGAAATTCCTGGTGTTAGTAATGCCAATTTCCTAAAAAGTATGGTCAATTCTGTGCGTAAGGCTAGAGGGGAAGAAGAATTGAATGCTATGGAAATGTTGAAGTTTTTAAAAGCTAAAACAAAGTTAGTTGAACTAGACCAAGCTTTATTAAAGCGGTCTTTAAATGAAGGTTTTTCTGGTGGAGAAAAGAAGCGAAACGAAATGCTACAAATGGCGGTGTTAGAACCAAAATTGGGTATCTTAGATGAAACAGATTCTGGTTTGGATATTGATGCTTTACGGATTGTCGCCAATGCGGTTAACCAATTAAGAACCAAAGAACGTTCTTTCCTAGTCGTTACCCACTACCAAAGATTATTAGACCACATCGTTCCAGATTATGTACACGTTCTATACAACGGTCGAATCGTAAAAACAGGTGATAAAAACTTGGCTTTGGAACTAGAAAAGCGGGGCTATGATTGGATTAAGGAAGAAGTAGACGGGGTTTCAGTGGGCAGTTAGCAGTTTGCACTGTAGACAGTTTACAATCTGTTCTTAAAAATCAGATTTGGCTTGGGCAAACATATACAAGTCTGACCTCTGACAATAAATTTCAATTTATGGTCTGACAATGAAATGGTCTGACCTCTAAATAAAAAAAAATGGCAGTAGCTATTGATAATAAATCAGCCGCAATCGTTGCAAAATATCGAACGCTTTTCGATGTGAAAGAGCAGCAATTAAATGGGCAAAAAAATCATCCTTTGCAAGCGATTCGCCGCCAAGCAATGGACCGATTAGAAGATATTGGGTTTCCTGCAAGAAAAGACGAGGACTATAAATATACCTACGTTACCAAAATTGTTAAGGAATCTTTTATAGAAGGTAAAGGGTCTACTATTGGCGAAAATGTTGTGCAAGCAGCAGGATTTCCTGAGATGGATGCTTACCGATTAGTCTTTGTTAATGGCGTTTTGAATGCAGAATTGTCTGATACCACCAATCAGATGGCAGGCTTGACCATCAGTGATGTTAAAACCGCTTATGAGAATGAAGCAACTAAAGCATTGGTTGAAAAAGCTTTGACCAACGAATTGGGTATGAATGCTTTTGTGGCTTTGAATACCGCCTTTTCCCAAAATGGGGTATTTATCCACGTAGCGAAAGGAACGATTGTGGATAAACCTATTCACATTTCTAATATCACCGTTTCTGGTGGGACAGCAATTATGACTCATCCTCAAATCATCGGTATTGCAGAACAAAGTAGTGAAGTCAGTGTGGTAGAAACGTATTATGCGGTAAATGATGGCGCCTATTTCACCAATTCCCTCAGTCGCTTTGATGTTGGTCAAAATGCACATGTGCATCATTATAAGCTGCAAAATGAAAGTCAAAGTGCTTTCCAAGTAAATAATGCCATTACTACGCAAAAAAGAGATAGCACCTACTCTTCTTATGTATTGGATTTGGGAGGAAAGACGGTTAGAAATAACTTAAGCTCCCATTTACAGTCTTCCGGCACGAATACCAATTTATACGGTGTTTATTTAGCGAAAGGCAATCAGCATATTGATAATCAGAGCTTTATCGACCACGCACATCCGCATTGTGAAAGTAACGAATTGTATAAAGGTATCATTGATGATAAAGGAAGAGGTGTCTTTAATGGAAAAGTCAATGTGCGTCAAGATGCACAAAAGACCAATGCTTTCCAGCAAAATAGTAGCTTGGTTTTATCAAATACGGCTATCATGGATACTAAACCTCAATTAGAAATTTTTGCGGATGACGTAA
>CALLVC010000309.1 GCA_938010785.1 uncultured Saprospiraceae bacterium | reverse complement strand
CCGTACGGGCTCATCTTGCCTAACAAAAAAATACACTCGATTAACTTGTCAATTACTTATAAATGATAGCACTAGTCACTTTTTTACTGAAGTTTCAAAGTGCTATTGATTATTTATTTGGGTAGGTTATTTTTTTCCTGCTCCCTAAATCTATTTTTTGTGTCTATTCAAGACATTTAGTAGCAAAAGTGATACAACCGTAATGAATAATGTATAAAGTGCACACTCTGGCATAGGATTAGTTGTATATGTATTTTTAGTTTCATATAACTGAGAATTTGATTATCTTTATAATACTAAATGATAACTAGGACTAAACAACAAATTACTTTAAAAATCAACACCCATGAGATTACGACTAAGTCTACTTATTTTTCTACTTACCTATTCCCTTTCCGTAATTGCACAAAAAGCACCAGATTTTAAGGTGACAACAACAGACAAGGAAGATATTTCGCTCTATGGAAGTTATTTGGAACAGGGAAAATCTGTAGTGATTGAGCTGTTTTTTGTGGATTGCCCACCTTGTCGAAGTTTTGCTCCATTTATGGCTGACTTGCATTCTGAGATGGTAGAAAAAGACATTCAGGTAGAATTTATCAGTTTATCGGTCGTAGATTGGGATACAGACGAAACCGTCAATGGTTTTAAGAGTGAATTTAAGCATGACTGGCCTTTTGCTCATTTTGGGGGAGGCAGTGAAGAAGCTTCAGAACCATACAGAGACGGTACTTTTGGAACCTATTTTGGGACGCCTACAATCGCCGTCATTTCACCAGATGGAACCGTCAATTATGTCAGAAGAGTATTCAATAATGAAGGATATATTGAAGCAGTTGAAACAGCCATTATAGAATCTCAGACAGCCTTTAATGAAAATAATGAACCTGCAACAGCCACTATTTCTGGAGGAATTAATACCCTAAAAGGAGAAGGTCTAGCTGGAGTGACCGTTAATTTTTCAGGTGCAAAAGATACGTCCATAATCACAGGAGCAGATGGTAGTTTTCAAACGGGAAGCTTATTAGCGGAGGAAAGCTATACGGTCTCTTTGGAGAAAAATGATGATTATTCTAATGGAGTGACTACTTTTGATATCATATTTATCTCAAAGCATATTTTAGGGATTGATACATTTACAACTTCCCAAGAATATATTGCTGCTGATGTGAATAATTCAGGAGGGGTAACCACTTTTGATTTAGTGCAAATTAGACAATTGATTTTAGGAGTAATAACAGCATTTCCAAACAATACGTCGTGGGTTTTTGAGCCAGCAGAAGTTCAATTATCTTCTTTGGCTGATTTAGGTACCTTATCTTTCAGAGGGATTAAAATTGGTGATTTAAATATAAGTGCTAAAGCAGATGGTTTAGTTGGAACCACAGATAGAACGAGGAAGGGAGCGTTAACCTTATTAATGGAAGACCGAGAGGTCAGCGTAGGAGAGAAGGTAAAGGTCGAACTGAATGCAAAAGATTTATCAGCAGTTCAAGGTTTTCAATTTACTTTAGCCTTTATGCCTACCGCTTTAAAATTAGAAGATTTAGGAATAGGGAATTTACCTAATTATAATGCTTCAAATTTCAATTTATCAAATAAAGAAAAAGGGTTAATAAGTACCTCTTGGGATACAAGAAATGAACAGCAGAATACTGGCTTATTTACTTTAAATTTTATTGCCCAACAATCCGGTAGATTAAGTGAGTTCGTACAAGTGAATTCAGATTTAACTCAGGCAGCAGCATATGACTGGAATTCGGAAGCCTTGGATGTGAAATTGGCGTTTACGAATACCAATAACCCTAATCTACCCGAAGTTAGTTTATATCCAAACCCATCCGCAACAAACACGGTGTTTTTAGAAATATCAACAGATAGAGCAAAGGCAGTAAATGTAAGTATTACAGATATCACTGGCAGGACTTTGCAGACGACGACTCATTCAATAAAAGAAGGAACACAGATAATCACCATAAATACTGGGAAATTTTCGTCAGGAGTTTATATGCTTCAACTAAACCAAGGTGCTGTAAACTTAAAAACAATGCGTTTAATAAAACAGTAATACGATTTGTAATAACTTCGTTTTAAACGTGCGAAATTAAAGAAGAAAGCACTATTTTTACATTTTTAAATCATTAAGTAGAACATTTAGAAACAGATATACGTTCTTAGAATCAATTAAAACTTTACACAATAGTATTTAAGACCGATTATTAAAGCAGACTGATTTAAGTATAAACATGAGAAAATTTTTTCCCTATATCTTATTTTTGGGACTTTTAATGGTGTATAGTTTTTTTACCTTACCACTCCTTCTTCCCGTTCCTCAAAGCGAAAATTTAGCAGATAGATATGATGCTATTATTGTTTTAGGAGGTGGATTAACTCCTAATTGCACCTTAGATACTTCTTTACAAGCAAGAATGGATAAAGCCATTGATTTGTATAGACAGAGTTATACTTCAAGAATCATATTAACAGGTGGACTTCAATTGAATAGTGATAACTGTTTCGAAGCAGAAGCAATGTGGGCATATGCCTTACAAAAAAATATACCAGCAGAAATTTTAATTAAAGAAAATAAAGCGCTGAATACCTATCAGAATGCATATCATGCTGTTTCTTTGATGAAAAAACGAGGGATGAAAAGTGCTTTAGTGGTCACATCGGATTTTCATTTAAAAAGAGCCAATCTTATTTTTGAAGCATATAATATTGACCATAAAATGGTGGCTTCCACAAGTTTATCTGAAGGTAGGCAAAAATACTTTGAACTGGTCAAAGAGCAATTATTGTTGTGCTTTCATGCTATTTTTGGTATTCCTGATAGATTCGGATTAGATTTAAAAGAGCAAAATTTAAGTGAAGTGTTGAGAAGTATAGCGCTTAATTAAGTTCTGAGCAAAAAAAATGATTGAACGACCAAGGTCATCCAATCATTTAGCGTCGGCAAGATTAATACTTCTAATACCAAAGGATATTCAATAAAAATTATCGAATAATCATTTTCTTAGTTGCACTAAACGTTCCTGCCTTAATAGTGTAATAATAAACACCAGAAGTAAGATTGTTTTGGTTAAAAGTGAAAAGGTTTACACCTTTATCATAGTTGGTGGTGTGTGTTTGCACAACCTTACCAGTATTATCGTGAATCATAATTGTCGTTCGAAGTGCTTCTGGAAGTTCGAATAGTATGTCCGTTTGATGAACAAACGGATTAGGGAAATTTTGCATTATTTGTATATCTTCAACGCCCTGATTAGGTTCATTAAACACGGAAAATGTAGAACCTACAGGAGTAAGAAGCCCAGAAATATCTTTAAAAGAAACAATTCGGATAGTCTGGCAGGTAATTTCAATATTACATTCACCTGTTTGACTTAAACAAACTTCATAAGAACCCGCTTCCTTATAGTCGTGACTTGGACTAGTCTTAGTAGAAGAAGCACCATCTCCAAAAGTCCAAAGAAAATCACCTGCGGATTTGGTCTCATTGGTAAAGAAAACCGAATTGCCATTCGAGGCATAAGAAAATGCAGGGTTAGCAATTGTAGCTGCTCCTACCACAACTTCAGAACTTTCAGATACAGAACATCCATCAGCATCTTGTAAGAAAGTGGTGTATACCCCAGCTGGTAAATTTTCAAAAGAAGTACTGCCGTTTACTATTTGAGAGCCAGAAACAGGACCAGAATAAGATAGGGCGTATGGTTTTTTACCACCAGAAATAAATATATCGATAGCTCCATTATCGTCATTACAAGTCGTTGCTTGAGGTGTTATAGAACAATACAAATCACTTACTTCTAGTTCGATGCTAGCGGTAGAAAATGTATTGCAACCATCTATATCTTTGATTTCAACGACATAATTACCTGCTGGACCAGAAAAGCTAGTTGAATTTCCATCAATGACTTTACTTCCTTCTATTCCTCCACCTCTATAAATAACGGTATAAGGCCCTGTTCCTTTGGAAATATCCACTTTGATAGAGCCGTTTTGATTACATTTTGCTTTGGTAGCGGCAAGCGCAACAGACAAGCCAACCCGGTCTATTTCAATAAAGCCAAAAGATAAACAGCCATTTGCATCTGCTAACGTAATTTTATAGGCACCAGAGCTTAAATCTGAAATACGGAAAGCTGGGTCAGAAACAGCTATGGTTCCTGAGGTAGGTCCCTCAATGGTTACTTGATAACCTGGAGCGCCATCTTGTATCCGCATAATGATATTTCCTGAGCTAATATTACAAGCTCCTTTTTCATCTTCTAAAGTAAAGTGTGGTAAACCAGGGGTAGTTGGAACATTGATAGTGGTGGTCGCAATACAATCACCTTCCATAAAACCTAATTCATAATCACCAGAAGGTAAATTATAAATGTTAAAATTGTTGCTATAGGCTACATAATCTGCTGATTGAGGTCCTTTCAATTTAATCCAAAAAGGAGGTTTGGTATTGAGTGGAATACTTACAGATATAGTACCGAAACCATTACAAGAAACTGGATTACTTGTTATCTTGCTTCCGGCTGGGAATGCTCCCTTAGACACTTCTATTTCTTTTCTGACGGTACATCTAGTTCGAAAATCTGTTACCTTAAGGATATAATTACCTTCTGATAAATTAGTGATTTCATAACCATCCGTAAAAGAAGTGGCTTTGCCTGTAACTCTAGTAGAGGGATTGTACCACTCTAATTCGTAAATACCTGTTTGTCCACCTATAATATCTATCCAAATAGCACCACTTGTTTCATCACAAGGAATGCCAGTAGATTGAGCCTCGACGTCAAATATTTCACAAGGGTCATTTTGCGCATTAAGAATATCCGCTTGCAAAATTGAAGCAAAAGCGAATAAAACTATGAGGGTAAAAGTTTTTTTCATGAGCTAAGAAATTTATTAGTATTTCAACTTTAAAGGTTTAGAAATGAATGAAATTAGATTATTAATTACTAAAACCTAGGATAGATACCAAGTATATAGCAATAAGAAGAAATCGAAAATTCTTTACAAAAAGAGACAAGTTTATCCTGAAAATAAAAGTAGTTGACACTAACTATTCTTTTAGGTTAGTATGTTCAAATGTAAAGGAGCAAATTTGTATTCCTATTTCTAGCTCCAACGGAGCGAAATATAATAACTTAGGGCGCAAGCCCTAAGATTGATAAACTAACTTATCAGGACTAAGAGCGCTGAAAGT
>CALLVC010000308.1 GCA_938010785.1 uncultured Saprospiraceae bacterium | reverse complement strand
CCTGACCCCGTCTGTAGATTTGACGACATTTTTAGCACGTTTATAAGGAGCTGCCTGCCCGTATGGGTAGCTTCGGCACTTAAAAAGTACATCAGATTAAAGCCACACCCGATTTTATAGATTCTAAAATATTGATTATCAGTTTTTTAGATTGAAATTATGTAAGTTCTCAAAACGCTAAAAAGGACACAGAGGACACAAAGTTCATTTTAGGCAATTCTCTGTGAATCTCTGTGTCTTCTCCGAGTTCTCCGTGTCCAAAATTTAAGTATATTGAGAACTTACGAAATTATCTGACTTCTGACAGTTATCGAAGATAATGGTCTGACTTCTGACCTCTAAAATCGTTTTCACAAATTCATCCCGTTTTAAGTATAATCTATACATCAAACTACTACTAGATAATGAGTAAAGAAAAATTTTTACAAGACATTAAAAAAGGATACACCTTTAAAGGCGAATCTATTGTGCTTGGAGCAGCGATGCTAGATGGGGAGACCCAAACAAATGCTTTGGTGAAATTACCGTTGCGGATGTTAAATCGGCATGGATTGATTGCGGGAGCTACTGGTTCTGGTAAGACTAAAACTTTACAAATTATTGCAGAGCAATTATCAGCGAATAGCGTTCCTGTTTTATTAATGGATGTGAAAGGTGATTTGAGTGGCATCGGGGCGGAAAGCATCACTAATCCTAAAATTGAGGAACGCCACACCGCCATCGGACTTCCTTTTACCCCAGATAATAGCCCGATTGAGTTTTTGTCTTTATCTGATGAACCAGGTGCTAGATTGAGAGCAACGGTCACGGAATTTGGACCGGTCTTGTTTTCTAAAATATTGACATTGAATGAGACGCAGAGTAGTATCGTGTCGGTTATTTTTAAATACTGTGATGATGAAAATTTACCATTATTGGATTTGAAGGATGTGAAAAAAACTTTGAATTATGTAATGGATGAGGGAAAAGAGGAGTTTCAAGAATTGTATGGAAGAATGTCTTCTGCTTCTATTGGTGCGATTATGAGAAAAATCATCCAATTGGAACAGCAAGGGGCTGAACAATTTTTTGGAGAACGGTCTTTTGATGTGGATGATTTGTGCAGATTAGATGAAAATGGAAAAGGAATGGTTTCGATTATCCGTTTGACAGATATTCAAGATAGGCCCAAATTATTTTCCACTTTTATGCTACAAATTTTGGCAGAAATATATGCTTCTTTCCCCGAAGAAGGGGATATAGAACAACCGAAGTTAGCCATTTTTATAGATGAGGCACATTTGGTCTTTGATAAAGCTTCTGATGCATTGATGGACCAAATTGAGTCGATTATCAAGTTGATTCGGTCTAAAGGTGTAGGTATTTTCTTTATTACTCAAAATCCTGCGGATGTGCCTGACGCTGTTTTAGGACAATTGGGTTTGAAAATTCAACATGCGCTTCGTGCTTTTACTGCAAAGGACCGAAAGGCAATTAAGTTAGCAGCACAAAACTATCCCTTGACAGACTATTACGATGTGGAGCAGTTGTTGACGGAATTAGGAATTGGGGAAGCCTTAGTGACGGTGTTGAATGAAAAAGGTATTCCTACTCCATTGGCACATACCATGTTGCGGGCGCCACAATCCCGAATGGATATTTTATCTAAGGGAGAAATTAGCGACATTTTAGGAAAATCTAAACTGACCAAGAAATATAATGAAGAGATTGATAGAGAAAGTGCTTATGAAATATTAACTAAAAAAATAGAGGAGTTCCAATCTGAGGAACACCAAGAAACATTGAAAAAACAAAAGCAAAAAGCCTCAAAATCACGTACTCGCTCTCGAAAAAAAGAGAAATCTACTTTTGAAAAAATTGTGAATAATACTACTACTAGGCAGATTGGTAGAACGGTGGCTAGAGAATTGACCAGAGGTTTGTTAGGTGTACTTGGTATTAATACGACGCGTAGTCGAAGAAAGAAATCGAGCTGGTTTTAGAATAGCGTTCAAATTGGAAATGCCCAAATCTTGTCAACCATTTTTGGGCATTTCCAAATTCTGATTTATGATTTTTTCCTATGCCCTTAGCCCCATGCTCTTCGCTCTCAGCCCCATGCCCTCAATAAGACTCCTTCTCATTCGGAAAGCTTCCAGATTTCACATCTTTAATATAATCTTCTGTCGCGCCTTTTATCACATCAAATAGCTCCACATATCTTCTTAAAAATCGAGGTTTAAAATCTTTGGTAATACCAAGCATATCATGTGTAACCAATACCTGTCCATCTGTTCCTTGGCCTGCACCAATTCCAATGGTTGGGATGTTGATACTTTTAGAAACATCAGCGGCCAATTTCGCAGGGATTTTTTCTAGCACTAATCCAAAACAACCCAATTCTTCTAATAATTTGGCATCGGAGCGTAATCTTGCTGCTTCTTCATCTTTTTTAGCTCTAACGGTATACGTACCAAATTTATAAATAGATTGAGGCGTTAAGCCTAAATGCCCCATCACAGGTACGCCTGCTGATAAAATCCGTTTGATAGATTCTTCGATTTCTGCTCCACCTTCTAGCTTTACGGCATGTGCACCCGATTCTTTCATAATTCGAATGGCAGAATCTAAGGCTTTCATAGAATTTCCTTGGTAAGAACCAAAAGGTAAATCGACTACAACTAAAGCTCTTTTGACTCCACGAACTACAGATTGTGCATGATAAATCATTTGGTCTAGCGTAATCGGTAAGGTCGTTTCATGTCCTGCCATTACATTTGAGGCAGAATCTCCCACTAATAAAACATCTATTCCTGCTTCATCTAACATTCTGGCAGAAGAGTAATCATAAGCAGTTAGCATAGCAATTTTCTCACCTTGCTCTTTCATTGACCGCAAAACGTGAGTAGTAATTCGCTTAACATCTTTTTTGTGTACGGACATAAATTGATTTAATAAATGATTGGTTGAGGACTAATACTTTCATTTGTTGGGACGAAAGTAGGAAAAGAAAGTGACTAGGAAAGGATATAAAAACGAAAATTTAAAGAATAATTAAGAATTTGATGGAGAGGGCGGAGGGATTAGGGCGGAGAGCAGAGGACTTGGGACTGCAGGTGTTCAAAAACGATTATCTGTCTGCTATCAACTAAGCCAATGAATTTCACCCAATTTTCTAGGGAAGCCGACAATAATTGAAGAACTTAGCGGTTTTTAAAATACGTTTGCATATCCTTTGATTGATAATTACCATCTCTTATGAAATATAGCTTATTAATTTTATCCGTCTTGTTGCTTTTTGCTTGTTCCAATGAATTTGAACTAAACGCTCCTGCCAAGGAAATTCCTATTGTTTATGGTTTATTGTCTAGAGCAGATGCGGTGCATTACATCCGTGTTGAAAAAGCATTCATTGATGAACAAACCTCGGCTTTGGATTTAGCACAAAGACCAGAAGCGCTTTATTTCGATGAAGTGATTGTAGAAGTGGTTAGAGAACGTGATGGTGCTGCTTTTTTGTTAACAGAAGTGGATGGCAGTCAAGTTGGATTAGAGCGGGCTACAGGCATTTTTGCAACAACGCCTAATATTTTATATCAGATAGCTGCGGATGAATTGAATTTGCAAGAAGAAGAAACCTATAGGTTAAATGTCCGACGAACGGGTGATGGCGAATTATTAACAACGGCCACTACGCCGATTGTTGGAGATGTGCGTTTGAATCGACCGATTCCCGGTAATCAGAAACCACCCTTGCGAATTTTAGAAGATGATGAAATAACCATTCTTTGGGCAGCAGATGAAACTGCTAAGTTATTTGATGTGTCTATGGTTATTAATTATGAAGAATTTGACCCAACGGATGTTAATACACTGGTAACAAAATCTGTCGAATGGAAATTGGCTCAAAGCGTAGAAGGGGAAGATGGCCCGAATAGAGTAGAACCAGAAGGCATAGAATTTTACCGATTTTTAAATGCTAATATTGCGGTAGACCCCAATTTACAACGGGTATTAAAAAGTATTGATATTCGAATAGATGCAGGAGGTGAAGAATTATTCAATTATATTAATGTAGGTCAAGCCAATACTGGAATTACGAGTGCTCAAGTAATTCCTAATTATACCAATTTATCGAGTGGACTTGGCATTTTTGCTTCACGAAATACCTTTTTAGAGACAGGTTTTGTACTTGATTCGCAAACCAAAACTGCTTTGCAAAATAATGACTTAACTAAAGATTTAAACTTTAGATAAGCAGCAATCGTTTTCCGAAGATTATTTAGGCTTGGCACTTGAACTTGAACTTGAACTTGAACTTGAACTTTCTTGAATGAATTGGTCGGTACAATAGAGCACTTACTTAATTCCTTATTAATAATTTAAGGGTTTTTTTATAAAAATGCTTAACTAGGCGTTCCTAATCCCGATTTTCATCGGGACCGTATCGAACGGCAAAATTTGTAAAAAGGGGTTTAAAGGGTGAGCTAAAAATAGATTTTCAAAGAAAATCTATTTTTAGCTCACCCTTTAACAACCCTTTTTTGATTTGAATAGGCTCGATGCCTATTTAAATCGATATTTACACTCGAATTCAATTTTTATAAGAAAGCCCTTTTAATAATTTGATAATCAATTGGTTAATTTAAACTTATTATATATATTCGTCAGATTTATTTAATGTATTCTAAAAAAATTGGGTTTATTTTGTTTTCTAAAGATACTTACTAACTTTACGCCCCTTTTGAAAAAATATAGAAAAAGGTAAGACGAAATTATTCTAAATAATCCATTTTGGATTTTATTAGAACAAGTCTATTATTAAAGTTTATGAATAATCAATTATCACCAGAAATTATAGTTGGTATCATTACAGCCTATTTTGCGCTGCTAATGGTCATTTCCTATTTCACTGGTAGAAATTCTGATAGCGCTGACTTTTTTGTCGCAGGTCGCCAATCTCCTTGGTACTTGGTGGCATTTGGTATGGTGGGCGCCTCTTTGTCTGGTGTTACCTTTATTTCTGTTCCCGGTTGGGTAGAAGCGAGTCAGTTCTCTTATATGCAGATGGTTTTAGGCTATTTGCTTGGCTATTTAGTGATTGCGACGGTCTTGATGCCGATGTACTATAAAATGAATCTGACCTCCATTTATACCTATCTAGAAGATAGATTTGGGGTTTCAACTTATAAAACGGGTGCTGGTTTTTTCTTATTGTCTCGGACTATTCAAGCTTCTTTTAGACTGTATTTGGTCGCAATTGTTTTACAACAATTTGTGATGAATGCTTTTGGAATTCCTTTTTGGGGCACCGTTTTGATTACGATTCTACTCATTTGGATATATACTTTTCAAGGTGGTATTAAGACGATTGTAGTGACGGATACGCTGCAAACATTTTGTATGTTAGCGGCGGTGACTTTGACTGTTTTTGCTATTAATGATAAATTAAACCTTTCTTTCGGTGATCTTTATAGCACCGTAACAGAAAGCCAATATGGACAAACTTTCTTTTTTGAGGGAGGTTGGTCAGACCCTAAAAACTTCTTTAAACAGTTTCTAGCTGGTGCTTCAATTGCGATTGTGATGACGGGATTGGACCAAGATATGATGCAAAAAAACCTAAGTTGTAAGAATATTGGCGAGGCACAAAAGAATATGTTCTCATTTAGTATTATCCTTGTTTTTGCCAACTTATTATTCCTTACACTTGGTGTTTTATTATTTACTTATGCCAATCAAGTGGGTATAGATATTCCAGAAAAGAAAGATTTGCTATATCCGACGATTGCTTTGCAACACCTGTCACCAATGATTGGTATTGTCTTTATCTTAGGATTGATTGCCGCAGCTTATTCTAGTGCGGATTCTGCTTTGACGGCTTTAACCACTTCTTTCTGTGTTGACTTTTTAGGCTTTGAAAAAAGTGATGCTCCTGAATCAGAGAAAAAAACAACTCGATTTAAAGTACATATCGGATTCTCTTTTCTTCTTTTTTTAGTGATACTTGCCTTTTGGTTTATCAACGATGATTCTGTTATTTCTGCTTTGTTTAAAGCAGCAGGTTATACTTATGGACCATTGTTAGGCTTGTATACTTTTGGCTTTTATACGGACCGTAGCATCATTGATAAATACACTCCAGCCGTTTGTATCATTGCCCCAATTTTGACTTATCTAATTAATGCTAATTCCGACTTACTCTTATTTGGGTATAAATTTGGATTTGAGTTATTGATTTTAAATGGTTTATTAACCTTCATTGGGCTTTGGATGATTTCTTATGCGACAGTTCCAGAAGAGGCAGACTCCTTTTCTTAATATCAGGTAAAAATAGTTGTCATGTTTAAAAAGTATACCCTTCTCTTTAGCTTGTGCTTATTCGTCTTCTTTCAATATGCGTGTAGTGCAGATGCTAATGAGTCTACTTCTGAGACAACGGATGCTTCTGCAAAAACAGCGGAACAAACAGAATCAGCCAACTCTAATACTTCCAAAAACGCTTATTTCGGAGATTTACACATTCACACCAGTTGGTCTTTTGATGCGTTTGTATTTAATGTGAAAATTGACCCAGATGATGCCTACCGTTTTGGTAAAGGAGAAGCCATTGACCATGTAGGAGGTAAACAAATAAAGATTAAACGCCCTTTGGATTTTATGGCGGTAACCGAGCATGCAGAATATATGGGCTTATACCTGCAATTGACGGATGAAGCCGCAGGCTTAGCAGATTCCGAATTAGCAGGAAATTTGCGGAGTACCGACCGTGCAAAATCTACGGAGGGATTTTATCACTTAGGGAACTCTATGGGCGCTGGGGTTCAAATTGAAGAACTAGAAAACGAACCTTTTAGAAAAAATATCTGGAATCGAGTCGTATCTATTGCTGATAAACATAACGAACCAGGTACTTTCACAACCTTTCCAGCCTATGAATGGACGGTCACCTACCGTTATCCAGAAACGCCAACGGTCGCTCGTAACCTACATCGAAACGTTATCTTTAGAAGTAGCGAAGTCCCTGAATTGCCCTTTTCTAACTTTGATTCTAAAAATCCTGAAGATTTATGGAAATGGATGGAGCAACAAAGAGCTAATGGTATTGAAGTCATGGCAATTCCACACAATGCCAATAAAAGCGACGGAATGATGTATCCTTCTACTAATTGGGCAGGGCAAGCAATTGATGCGGAATATGCCAAGCTGAGGATGAGAAACGAGCCAATTAGTGAGGTGTCACAAATCAAAGGCTCTTCGATGACGCACCCTGCTTTAAGTCCTGATGATGATTTTGCTGGTTTTGAAGTAACCAATCTTACTTTTGGTTCAACGCCAATTCAAAGTAAACCTCAAGGGAGTTATGTTCGACAAGCATTAAAAGATGGTTTAAATTATCAAAAAAATATAGGCGCAAACCCTTATAAATTTGGCTTTATTGGTAGCACCGATAGTCATAATGGCTCTAGCCCAGCAGAGGAATACAATTATAGCGGAAAAATAGGAATTGTAGATTCTAACAATAAACAA
>CALLVC010000307.1 GCA_938010785.1 uncultured Saprospiraceae bacterium | reverse complement strand
TGGGGTTTGGGGTGAGTAAATTTTGATTTTTCTTTAAGAAAAATCAAAATTTACTCACCCCAAAAACTACTTCCAAGCACGTAGCGTAGCGAAGTGCGTGATTTAGTAAGAACTGATTCTAAAGTACCAAAGTAGAGTTAGAGAACTAAATTAATAGCTGCAGAAAATTAGTTCAAGTATGGTAAGGGCATTAATTTTGGTAGCCCTTACCAACATTGTAAAAGCAAAAATAATAAATGGTTAAAAGGCCAATAAAATAGTCGAAAATTATTAATACCCTTCCCAACATTATAAACAAAGAATCCTTATCGAAGTGAAAAAGATAATTTATATTAATTCATAACTTGTATTCAACTTAGAAACAATAGTTTATAAGACAGTAAAAAATACAAATAAATTTTCTTTGAAATCTGCTTTCAAATGCTTTAATTATTACCTATCTTTACGGAGAATTATCGAATTCCCCTCCTTGCAATCAAGCAAAATAGTAGTTATTGATTGCCCTCAATTTTCAATAGTACTACCATAGACTGCGAATTAAATAACCTACTAATCATCAAGTAAATTAATTGACAAACATTCTCCTATGAATGTTAATCTTAATGGTTGCCTTGATAAGAGGTTATTTAATTCGCATTTTTTATTTTGTCCCACGTATTAAGCGAAAGGTCTTGGACTACCTTCTTAGCTAGTATTGACAAAAAATAACTTCCGCATTTCCTCGATACGCATCGCGGTTTAATAGAATCTTTTTATCATAGGTTTCTAGCCCAGAATAAAAGAATTTATATAAAAAGGTAGAAATTTTTTTTCATTGTTCTTTACTTTTTAATATTTTTTGTAGCACAGTTAAATTTTTAGTCACTTGACCAAGTCTATGTCAACGTCTTTTAGAGATAGACAAAATCTAATACTATGAAAAAAGCACCACACTTACTGATAATAGCTTTCTTTTGTTTTCTAGGTTCCTTTTCGTTTGCGCAAGTAAGCTTATCTAATTATTCTACTTACACTTTAGAGGTAGTGCCTTTCAAAAGTCAATACGACAACATCCTCACAGAAAAAGATATCGAACTGACTTTCAGTAATTTAACTAGGGTAACAGAAAATGGAGATTTATTCATTCGAGTAAATTTCATTCAAGGGCTTAAGTCAAATTACTTATTACAAACTGCTATTCCAGGAACGGGATTTGCCTATCGTATTGACTATAGAATGCCGAGATATAGGGTGAGTATAATCGACCAAAATGGCATATTGCTTTTACAAAAAATGTATGGTGGAGAAAAAAGAAATACTCTTTATGGTGAATCAGAAAGAATTGGTAGTGTTGAAGATTTAAAGTTTGAATGGGAAACCAATCGGGAAGAATTTTATGCCCGCCTAGAAAGTCAACCAGAAGAATTACCAGAACAAGAAATGTATGAAGATATAAAAATCGCGGTATTAGAGAAAGCACAAGAATTAGCTACAGAAAATAGTCAAGCAGTTGCCGTTGCACAAGAACCTACTCCCGAGACACCTATGGTAGCAGAAAACACGGAAACTGAAGTAGAAACACCACAAGAACAACCACAAGAAATAAGAAAACGACCAGAAAGTAGACCAAGTAAAGCCAATGTAAATATCTATCGAAGACCAGACCGTAAAAAGACTAAAACAGAAGACCCAAGTGAACCAAAATTAAGCACCACTTCTGAGCAGATATTCGATTTAAATGGTTTCTTAACCGTTGATGCTTGTTCAAAATACAGTTATCAAATCACTAACAATCATCCTTTTGCCACCTTAACGATGGTAATGCAAGATAAGCCAGAAGACGAGTCAGATGAATATATTTTAGGTCCAGGAGAAACGAAATTTTTCAGGGGATTACCTGACAAAAATGCCTGGATAAAAGCGTTATACGAAAGAGGAGATTTCCAAGAAGACCAAATAAATGTAAAAGAAGAACTAAACTTAATCGCCACAGATGTAAATGAACCAAGGGTGGTCACTACCCTATTAGACCAATTCTTTACACAGGTAAAACCTAATATCGTATTTGCCCCAAAGTTTGATTCAGATACAGATGAGGTGACCAGTTATGAGCCAGAGAATAATATCTGGCAAGAACAATTAAGGGCATTTTTAGCACAGCAAACCTATACTAAATTAACAAAAGGAGAACAAAATAAAATAGCTAGAGAAACAGTCAGACTATTGAAAGTTAGAGCATTAAGAACAATTTCAGAAAAAATAGAGCAAGATTTAGATGACGAATCTCAACAGAAATTAATTTATCCAATCATAAAAGCAAGCAGTAATTTTAGGAACATTACGCCATTTTTAGCTTTTGAATATAGTCAATCAGCCTTTTTAAACGAAGGAATTAATGAATATTGGCACCAGCAAAAAGCCAATCGCGCAAGTATTAGTTTCCGATTGCCATTTGAGTGGCAATTGAACAAAAGAAATACAGGTTCTTATTCTACATTAAATATCAAAGCATCTTTTGAATCTTTAACTTTAGATTTTAATCAAGATGCATTTCAAGCATATGCGATTGACCCTCTAGGAACGTTCTTAGAACCTGAACAAGTATTACCAGAAGACCAATTCTCTATTCAAGCAACTCAATTAAGTGCAGGTCTAGCTTGGAAATTTTATTTCCCACTGCCAATAGTCGAAATAGAAGGAGGTGCATTTTACAGTCACAAAACCCGATTATTATGGGGACAAGACCAAGGACAATTTCCAAGAAAGTTATTTAGCCCTGAGAATGAAATTATTTCAGATGTTGCTAATTTAAGTAGTTTCAGACCTTATTTTGGGGCTAAAATTGGGATTCCATTTTATTTATCAGGCTATAAATTTGATTGTGATTCAAACCTAAGAAATATACATTTATTTGCAGGTTTCCGTATGTATCCAGTAGATTTTTCTACGAATGATAATTATGATTTGTTTATTAGAGATGCAGCGGATATAGACTTTATTCCAATTCCTTTAGAAGATGGGAAGTCTAAGTTTTTAATGCATTTGATGCTAGGAGGAGCAATTGAATTTTAATGGTACATCTTAGAGCGTCAGATAAAAAAGTAATAAATATCCGTGTTCCTTCACTAATCCGTGGTATTGATTACTACCACGGATTAGTGAAGGAACACAGATATTAGATTGATATTAAATTACAATAATATTTTTTGTAATATCAATTTT
>CALLVC010000306.1 GCA_938010785.1 uncultured Saprospiraceae bacterium | reverse complement strand
AAGCCTCGTTACTTCCATACGGACAGGTTGGAGCAGCGAAAAAGACTAACCTCGTTCTGTGTTGTATTCAGAACGTAATCGCTGTAAGCAAAAACGCTAAAGGGTGTAGTTATCTGGCTCGTGTACTCAAGATACGCAGTTTTTTTCTGGGAAGTTTTTTTTTTAGAATGACAATTCCCTCGGGGTAAAGATGGACGCTAACCCATTCGTAGCAAAAGCTACAAAGGTATTTGAAGCGGAACTTGGTAAGCCCAAATCGTTCTCCTTTTTTTTAGGAGTAAGGAGGAAGTAATTGAAAACAGCGGTAAAAGAACCGCTGGCATTGATGGACAGTTATGGAATACACCGAAAACTAAATTTGATGCTATATCGCAATTAAAACAAGTGGGTTATCAACCCCTTGCAGTACGTCGAACTAAAATACCAAAAGGCGAAGGAAAATGGCGACCATTGGGCATCCCAACGATGAAAGACAGAGCCATGCAAGCCCTACATTTGTTAGGCTTAGACCCTGTTTCAGAAACCTTGGCAGATGCTAATTCCTATGGTTTTCGCCCCTATCGGTCTTGTGCCGATGCCATTGCTCGGTGTTTTAGTATGTTCGCTAAACCAGCTGCTCCAGTTTGGATATTGGAGGGGGGTATTAAGTTTATGGCTCGTTTGACAATATTTCGCACCAATGGTTATTGGAAAATATACCAATGGATAAAGGGATTTTGAATAAATGGTTGAAAGCGGGCTATATGGAGCAAAAGCAATTGTTTCCAACGGACAAAGGCACTCCTCAAGGTTCGGTCATTTCGCCCACCTTAGCCAATATGGTTTTAGATGGATTAGAATTAGCCATAAAAGAAGGGCATGATTAAAATACCATAAACCAAAAGCTTCTTCAAGTCAGTAAGATAAATGTGTAAAAATCTTTTTCTCAACAAAAAGAATACACATGCTTTCTTTTTACAGGTCAATGTAAATTTATATAATGAAGCAAATCTAGAAAAATGGTTTCAACTCTTCAAAAATGGAATATGGAAAGAATTAAGTCATAAAATAAAGAAAGCTGAGCATAGAAATATTTTCTACCGCTATGCTCAGCAAAAGTCAATGTATAAAAAAGCTTTAATAAAGTCGTTTTACTACCAATTTTTTAATAATTGGTCTTTCCCCTTCTACTTCAATCCAAACATGATAAAACCCATTTGAAATAGCTTTATTCAGTGTTATTTGTTCATTCTCCTTACTTATTATGCCAAAATTGACGGACTGTGCCACTTGCCCAAAACCATTAATGATGTTAATTTTTGTCTTTTTACCAATCATTGGTTTCAGATTAAGGCTTAATACATTTTCTACTGGATTAGGGTAAATTGCCAACTTCTCAATATCGACATCAAAGCCTACTTGTTTGACATCCGTATAGGAAAAACTATTATCTAAATAGACTTCTTTGATTCGATAATAATTAATTCCTTTTGTAGGAATTAAATCAGTGGCATGATGGTAAACCAATTGCTCACTCCATTCTTTATTTATCCGCTTTTGAAGAGATTCAAAGTTTATCCCGTCTAAAGAACGTTCTATTTCAAAATGCTTAATCTTGTAGCCACTATTAGTTAACCATTGTAAATCAACCGTTCTTTCAGCAGTAAAAGCTTCAAAGTTCAATTGAGGAGCACTCCGACTTTCAACCACAGCAGTAAAACTACTATTTGTCATTGTTATTTCTACAGAACAATGTTCGCTCCAATCCTCATTATTAATAATAACCATATATCTACCATTTGGTAAGTCTACAGCAGTTTGCCGAGAACCACAATTCCAACTACAACCAAAAGCTTGTGACCATCCATTATCTAAGTCAAAAACTTTGAAGAAATAGTTAACACCTACTATACCAATCATGTCAATTATACCTTCGCCATAGGTAACTGATATATCACCACAAGTTACCATTGTGCTATTTCCACCACCAGGAATTGTACCTGAGCAAGTACAATTGCTTTGTACGACATCATTGACCGTATTTGTATTCCCATCGTCACAATTGCTTCCTACTGTGGTTAAATTAGGGTCCGTATCATTACAATCTATACTCGCTGGGACGCCATCGCCATCATTATCTGGGTCATTAGTACCATTTGATAAAGTGATTACCTTATCACAGATCACTTGATAATTGCTATTTTTGATATAAACCCTATAGTCTCCCGCAGTTAAATTAGATACGGTCTTAGTATTGCCACATTGCCAACCACAGTTATAAATTTCCTTCCAATTAAAGTCGAAAATTTGGAAAAAATATTCTTGACCTAGTTCACCAGTCATGATAATCGAACCATCATCAAAGGTTAAGCTTGTATTTCCTTCGCATAAAACGGTAGTTCCTCCACTGCCTGAAGGCGTCCCTGCACAAGTACAATTAGCTTGTACAACATCATTAATGGTATTTGCATTTCCATCATTACAAAGGGCTCCTGTTGTAGTTAAATTGGGGTCAGTATCATTACAATCTATACTAGCTGGCACACCGTCACCATCATTATCTGGGTCAGTACTTCCTCCTCCTCCAGATGACAAAGAAATTACCTTATCACAAATCACTTGGTAACTGTTATTTTTGATATAAATCCTATAGTCTCCCGCAGTTAAATTAGATACGGTCTTAGTATTGCCACATTGCCAACCACAGTTATAAACTTCCTTCCAATTAAGGTCAAAAATTTGAAAGAAGTTTTCTTCGCCTGTTTGACCTGACATCGTAATCTCTCCATCTCCATAAGTTATCGTTGTATTTCCATCACAGGAGACCGTTCTACCTCCTCCTGCACTAGGGATAGTGTAATTTATTTTGGAAAAAGTGGTATTAAAATTATCATTCTCCGCTAGTAAACTTAGATTATCACCATAGAGGTATAAATAGGTATCAGTAGTTGATTGGTTGACAGATTTCGTTTCGATACTTAGAGTGTTACCGACTCTTTCAATAGATAAATCATATTGCCCTGTAGCCGTTCCATTGGCTCCTCGTACTTGAATAAAATAAGTCTCATTATTAGAAGAAAATATAAAATAATCCTTATCATTCGGTGTAATACATAATCCAGATTGATAAAAAGAATCGCCCAAGCCTAAATCAGTCCTTTCATTAAATGAATTATTCGGTTCAACATTATCCGAGCTACATAAACTACTAGTACTATTCCCTTCTACAATCTTAAGAAATTGGTTAGGTGCAGGATTATTTATTTCATCAACTGTACCAGAAGGCCAGTTGATTACAACTTTTGAAATTTGTGTGGCAGTACCTATCCCAAAATGTTGAGTAAAAGAGTTCATCACCCCGTATCCTTCTCCTGAACGAACTTCTCTTATTTGCTCTCCCCACGTGCCAACTAGTTTTATTTTGGCACCAATACCATTGATGTTACTTTCCACGCCTTCCAATTGGATGGCAATAAAATTATTGTTATTCCCATTATTTAGGAATAATCTATCTTCGGTATCGGAAGGCGTGTTATATAGATTAAGATAACTTGCATAAACATCTAAAAAGCCATCATGGTTAAGGTCTCCAATAGCCATTGACTTAATTGGGTTGGCATTAAAAGGATTAGCTGCTTGAGTGAAAGTACCATCTCCATCATTATAAAATAAACAATGTTTTTCACCAGAAACTAACAAATCTACAAATCCATCATTATTAAAATCTCTAAAAAAAGCTTGTATATTTAATCTCCCATTCAAGGCGGATAATAAACCACTACCGTTCGTTACATCTGTAAAAGTACCATTACCGTTGTTCCTCATTAAATTGGAAACAGAATAGTGATTGATAACGATACAATCCATATCCCCGTCATTATCTATATCTCCAAAGTCTGTTAGCCAAGATTGTGCGCCAATATTAAGATTTGCAGCGGCAGCTACTTCAGTATAATTATTATTTCCATCATTTTGAAAAAGCATATTAACTCTACGTGGATCAGTACTCGATACTGAACCACTTCGGCATTTAGAGATGTACAAATCTATATCTCCATCGTTATCATAATCTGTCCAAATGCTCGCATAGTTTCCTGAATTATCACTAATTGGTAATGTTTTCGTATCTAACATATCTGGAGAAAAGGTAAAAGTACCATTCCCTTCATTTCTAAATTCTCGATTATCACCATGGTCATAGCACGCAAAGACATCTACCCAACCATCATTGTCTATATCTACAAAATTGCTTCCCTGAATAAAGATTCGAGAGTTGGGAATTATGGTTGAATTATAGGATTGGCCAGTATTATTGTACAATAATTTAATTTCATCGTAATACCCTGCTGTCAAAATATCATTGTATCCATCTTGATTTACATCAGCTATTGTATTGCTCCATTGAACCTCTGTACTAACCGCTCCAAAGTTTACGCTTGTAAATGCTTGATTAACACCTTGTTGATATTTAACATTCAATAATTTACCATTATCATACCTCACTATATCATCTTTCCCATCTCCATTCATATCAACTACAGACATAGAAACTCCACTGTAGTTAGCAGTAGAAAGCAAATTTGTCTCGTCAGAAAAGGACACAATAGCAGTATTTGTAGGATTATCATGCACAATAATGGTAACTGTTTTTTGTCCACTATTTTGGCCATCATTTACAGTCAAAGTAGCTTCATAAGTCCCAGAATTAGTGTAGGTGTGGTTCACAATAATGCCAGTTGCTGCAATTTCATCTCCGAAATCCCATGAGTAAACTAAATCACCTAAATCAGGGTCATAAGAATTAGTTGCATCAAAACTAACATTAAGCGGTCCAATACCACTTAATACGGAAGCTGAAAAAAGTGCTACTGGTTCAGTATTGTTAGCATCAATCGATATACTATTTATCCATTCAGCAATTAGTTGTACACCTTCTTGGTGAATTTCATTCTTAGCTAAGGGGGGCATTGCCACTCCTGTTTGCAAAGAATTCATTCGATTATGAAGAACAGACTGGGTAATATTCTGAGGTACAATTACGCTTGGGTCGGTCAACCCAATATCATAAGCTACTGGACCATTAATAATATTTTGTTGACTTAATGGAGTCGTAATTCTGGCATCAAACTGCCCAATATTTGTTGCAGGTTGGTGGCAATAAGAACAATTAACATCAATGTAAGACCTAGCTCTATATTCCAAGGAATAATTTAGGTCATCATGAGCCGCCACCGCCATAAAATTATCAGCATTAGAATCTGTAATACTTTCATCAATAATACCTAAATGACTCAAAGTAACTAATTGATTGGCCTCAATACCAGTAGATGGATAAGTTATAGAACTGTTTAGGTTACGCGTTTTAGGACCTAAAACAAATCCAACTTCTTGTTTATGACAGTCTAAACATTCGGTGGGACTTGGATAGTGCCATACTTGAGCTTGTCCATTGACCACTATTGTTTCATCTAATCCTGTTGTCAATAAGGTGGCTTCCGTTCCTAAATTATTCCATTTATAAGTAAGGTAATAATAACTTCCATCAGTAGCCCTCACCTCAAATCGAGTCTCCAAGCGTTTTCCACCTAATTCAAAATGCTTAATTAATACTGCCCCTATAGGAAATTCCCAATTTCCATCAGCAGAGAAGTTTATTTTTTCACCTGCTGTATTATGTGTACCATTATTTGGGATAGCCATCCATCGATGCTTATCTGCACCATCCGACCAAAAAGGTTCTATCATATCATAAGGAAGGACACCAGAACTAGGAGTCAAAGAAGACAAATTACTAAAAGCGCCTGTTTGGGATAAAAATTGGGGAGGAGTTCCTGTGCTATTACTCGGTAATTTATTATTCAAAAAAGAGCCAATAGGTTTAGGTGCTAGCAATCCAGGTCCATTTAGAATAGTTGTTAGAAAGCTAATAGATAAGCAACTAATACCTATTAAAAGGATAAGAGTCAAGGGTTTTCTCCCCTTCGGAAGAAAACGGAAAGTGTTTGATTTGTTCATAATTTTGCCTATTACCTAATTGCAATAAATAATAAAGTTTAAAAAAATATTATGGGGAGAATAGTTAGTTAAAACGCCTGTAAGCGTCAAACTGAATTAATAGCAATTAGAAAAGGGGGTAATTGTTTGGGGGAGGATACTGAATACCAAAACGGTTTTATTATCAATTATGCCTTGGTACCATTACAAAGATACTCAATTAATAACTAAAGATGAAATAATTAATGCAAAAGTTTTGACAAGTTTCTTTTGTTTTCAGTTTTACTTATAATTTTTATAAAAGGTTTCACAAGGTCTACTACCCCAATATTTTATTTTAGATATTTGGTTATCTATTTGAGTAGGTCATTTTTTCCTGCTCCTTAAACTAAGAACACATGAAAGTTACCGTTTGCGAATTAGCTTGTTCATGTTCAATCCGTGATTCAATCCTAGCCGCTTTGAAAACTTCGTACACGCCTTATTTTAAATCATGTATCATAAATCTGTGGATTAAACATGTCTAAAGTATTCAAAATCAATAGAAATCACCTTTAGGGTTAGGGTTCAATCATTTTTAAGGGTAAATCGACTTTCTACCTAGTGGTTGACCAAGTATGATTTGACGGGTAAAAAGTAATCGCCAAATTCATTTGGCTGGTTTTGATTTTACCTTGAACCAGCCAAATTAGGGCGAACGAAAAGTCGTTTTTATAATATGTAATCGACTGATAAAAGTTAGAAACTGCTAAAATATTGGTTTGAAGATGCAATCTTCAAACATCGACTATCAATTTTTCAAAGGTTTATATATTACGATTCTGACTTTTCGTTCGCCCTACCGCCAAATGAATTGGCGGTTACGAAGTAAATTTGTATTCCTATTTCTAGCTCCAACGGA
>CALLVC010000305.1 GCA_938010785.1 uncultured Saprospiraceae bacterium | reverse complement strand
TAACCCAAGTTGCGGAGAATAAGGTTATTTGGTAGCACAAACTTCAGTTTGTCCCGGATACAGGTTTTTAAACCTGACCAAGAAGTTAGCTAACCTAAAGGTCAGCGTCCCGAACAAACTAAAGTTTGTGCTACCAGTTGTCCGCAACTTAGATTAACTAGTACAAATATAGGCTGTGGTTCGGAATAATTACTATTTAAAAGGGATTACTGTCCGCAGACGATAGAAAATCTTTTAGAAAAAAGTAGGCGGAATTGCATCTAGAGAAGTAACTTTAAGCTTTTCATTAAAATAAATAGTACGTATGAAATATGTTCTACCTTTAGTTTTAATTTTATTAACCGCATGTAATCAAGTAGATACAACTATGCAAAACGAATTAAGTAGTTTAAAAGAAAAATTAGCGGCTGCTGAGAAAGCATTAGCCGCACCTGCAACAGATGAAACAGCATTTATTCACACTGTTTTCTTCTGGATGAAAGAAGAAGTGACCGCCGAACAAAAAGCGGAGTTTGTGAAAAACGGAATGGGTAAATTAAAAGAATGCCCACAGATTTATAAAGTATTTTATGGGCCTCCAGCAGGTACACCAAGAGAGGTGGTAGATAATAGCTACGACTATGCTTGGATTTGTCACTTTAAGAGCAAGGAAGACCAAGATGCTTATCAGACAGAACCTATTCATCAAAAATTTGTTGAAGACTTTAACCATTTGTGGGATAAGGTGCAGGTTTATGATAATGTTTTGTCGGAGTAGGGCAAACGAAATAAGACAAAATAAATTTTATAAAAAAGAGAGGTTGTCCAGTAAATTAGACAGCCTTTTTTGTAACTGTAATTAAATAAAAAATGACTAAGAACAACATTAAAATTATAGTAATTTATTGGATAGTTTTACTAACTAGCTCAATGAGTATGGCTCAAAGTACTCAAATGAGTCGGATTCAAGTACAGGGCAATCAATTTGTTAACGAAGGTGGACAAACGATTGTTTTGAGAGGTTTAAATACTAGTGACCCAGATAAACTGGCGACGGAGGGACATTGGAATAAGGCTTATTTTCAAGAAATGAAAAATTGGGGAGCGACGGTGGTTCGGTTTCCTATTCATCCAACCGCTTGGAAAAAAAGAGGTAAAAAAGATTATTTAAGATTATTAGATAAGGGGATTGATTGGGCGACCGAATTGGGGATGTATGTGATTATGGACTGGCATAGTATCGGGAATTTAAAGGAAGAAAAATACCAAGCTCCGATGTATCAAACAACGATGAAGGAGACCTTGAAGTTTTGGAAAACCATTGCCAAAAAATATGGTAATCACCCAACAGTTGCTTTTTATGAACTATATAACGAACCCACTCTTTATGGCGGAAAATTAGGCGCTTGTAGCTGGGACGAATGGAAGGTGATGATGGAAGCAATTATTCGAAAAATACGTAAAAAAGGTGGTAAAGGCGTTCCTTTAGTGGCAGGATTTAATTGGGCTTATGATTTGACAAAAGCATGGGAACACCCAATTGATGCAGAAGGAATAGGCTATGTGAGTCACCCATACCCACA
Organism: uncultured Saprospiraceae bacterium; assembly: GCA_938010785.1. Taxonomy (GTDB): domain Bacteria; phylum Bacteroidota; class Bacteroidia; order Chitinophagales; family Saprospiraceae; genus JAFMDF01. Next base: position 10,591 of record CALLVC010000305.1, on the reverse strand, counting down.
AAAAAGAGAAGCACCTTGGGCTGAAAAATGGACGGCAGATTGGGGGAAGATGAAAGCCAAATACCCATTGATTTTAACCGAGGTTGGTTTTTGTGAAGAAGGAGCGAGAGGTGCACATATTCCAGTAATTAGCGACGAAAGTTATGGTGAAGCTATTACTGCTTATTGTGATAAAAAAGATATTTCTTATGTTGTTTGGGTATTTGACCCCGACTGGTCTCCAATGTTGTTTTTAAATTGGGAGTTTGCGCCCACTCGGCAAGGGCGCTATTTTAAGCAAAAATTGCAGCGTTATTGAGACTTTAGTCGGTTCACGGTTCACGGCATACGGTTCACGGCCTGCCTTAAGAATACTTTTCGTTTAAGAAGAGCTTCCAGAAATTCAAGTTCTGGAAGCTCTATATAATTTCGAATAAAGTCTAGTCTACTTACTCGTTACTTAGGAAGGATTTTCTTATAAAATGAAAACATCTGCTTTAGTATTGATTTGATTGGACATCGAGTCCAATCAAATCAAAAAAGGTTTTTAAAGGGTGAGCTAAAATAGATTTTCGGAGAAAATCTATTTTAGCTCACCCTTTAAATCCCTTTTTTATAAATTTTGCCGTTCGATACGGCAAAATTTATTAGGAACGCTTAGTATGGAATTTTTATAAGAAAACCCTTTAAGCGATAGTTAAAATACTTATGCGTTAAAAATTAGAATATAGTTTACTGGCATTTCAACTTTTCTTTGGGGTTGCATGAAGTATTTTTGTTTTCTCAGTTCTGAATAGGGTCATTCCGTTTGGGTAATTTAGTTATTTACTACTTAGCAGAGAACAAAGGAATCCTGGGGTTTTAGTGTAATATGGTTTACTGAAGCCTTTTTTTAACTAGCTTAAGCTAAAATTTATGGTTTTTGACCCTTTGCTCCCTGCTAAATAGTTATCGGTTTAAGCGTAGAGAGGAACTTAATTTTTAAAAGTCCCTCTCTCTTTGGATATACTTTGGGATTCTGGTTTTTGGAATTTTTATTTGAGAACGCGTTGAAAAACAACTTAAAGAAATTCGATTCAGCTAACCTAAGTTTTATCTTTTGGATAAATATTATAGGTTAGCGAGTGAATCATAATATTAAATTCGGTGTCGGTGAAAACGTATAACAATCATTGTCGAAACTTCTTTGGTTGTTCTTGGTTGCAAGATAGGACGAGGAAAGGTAGGTTCAATGCGGTTTTCTCCGAAGCGTAGGCTAGACTTTCCGAAAGTAGGCAAATGACTTCCGAGCAAATTGGAGATTTTGGAATATTGAATAAAACCCTTGTAGAATAGCTAATTTATTGATTATCAATAGTTGTATTAATACTACGTGCTTAGTTAAATCAGTTTGATTCGTTGAGAAAAAGCCTCTTTATAGGACTTTCCTACAGGAATTAGTTTTTTTGATATCATAACATGTGTTTCCCCTACTTCATCAATTTGTGGTAGATTGATGATATAGGACCGATGAATACGGAAAAATTGACCTCCATCTAACTTTTCAGCAAATACTCTTAATGGCATAGAAAGTAAGAATTCACTATCCGTTGTCTGAATTCGGCAGTAACTCCTTTCTGCTTCTATATATAAGATATCATCTAAAAATAGTTTAACCATTCGATTTTTATGGCGAACAAAAATACGGTCGGATAAAATATATGGTGTTACTTCTGTAGGTTCGATAGTTGATTTTATGGCAACTTCTTCGGTTGAATTTTGATTAGTTGCCATTCGACCTATAGCTAATTCTATAGCTCTCTGTAAATCTAATTTTTTATAGGGTTTGGAAATAAAGGCATGCGGGCGCGTATGCTTGGCCCGTTCGAAGGTGGTTTCATCAGCATTGGCAGTTAAATAGATAATAGGAATGTCTATTTCTGATGCCTGTAGCTGGGTAGCCGTTTCTATGCCATCAATACTGCCCTTTAGATTAATATCTAATAATAATAAATCTGGAGGGGATTGCTGACAATGTAAAATTACTTCTTCTCCTCTCGGAATAATTCCACTTACTTCGTAGCCCAATTGGGTAAGATGCAATGAAATTTTTGCAGCAATTATCATTTCATCTTCGACTATTAAAATTTTTAATTCTGCCATTTTTGTAGTTTTAAGGGGGATTTTTGGATTCTCTTGGTTAATTTTATGTTTGGTCTATCAATTTTTTAAGGAATAGCTAAAAGTACATAAGTAATGCTAAAACACTTTACATAATTGTTAATTACTTTCTTTACTCGTTACTAATTCAATTTAAAATCAAATAGGAAAGTGGTACCATTCTCAATTTGCTCCGTCATTTTACCATTTAATTGTTGGGTCAATAATCTAATTAATTGAGAACCAAATCCAGTTCCTTGTATTGGTGCAGTTGGGTATTTACCCACACCATTATCTGACACGACCAATTGTAATTGTTCTTCGCCTATTTCTTTTAATTGGATTTTTATTTTTCCTTTTTGATGCTTGAAGATAGTATTTGGGAAAGCATATTTCCAAGCATTGGTTACTAATTCATTGACAATTAGACCAATTGGGATAGCGATCTCAACATCTAAATTTGTTTTTTTCATATCTACCTCTATATCCATTTTATCCCAGGCATTAAATGTTTCTAAAATACTTTCACTTAAGTTTTTGAAATAATCTTGCATTTCCACGCTATTAAGATTGCCTGCTAAGTAGAGCTTTTGGTGGATAATACCCATACTCTGTACTCTATTTTGACTATCTTTTAGGATGCCTTGGGTAGTTTCGTCTGTTAATCGGTCCGCTTGTAATTCTAGCAAACTACTTACTATTTCTAAGTTGTTTTTTACACGATGATGAATTTCTTTTAATAATAGTTCGTTTTCTTTATTTTTTTCGGCGAGCAACTCATTGGTTTCTCCCAGTTGATTATTTGATAGCCTGAGTGCCTCGTTATTTGCCTTTCTTGTTTTTTCATTTCTAATAGCCTGTAATAATAATAAACCTAAAACCCCGGCAAAACCAAGAACCGACCATTGAATGATTCGTTGGGTCTTCAAGGCTTGTTTTTGGACTTCGATGGTTGCTGCATTTCTTTCTGCTTCATATTTAGCGGCTTGTCTTTCTCGATTTGATTTAGCTTTTTTGGCTATTTCTCTATTTTCAAAATTCTCCGCTTCTATATGGTATTTGTAAGCCCCTTTAAACTGATTTAAAGCCACATAATTTTTTGATAATAAATCATAAGTATATCCCAAAAAACGTTCTTCTTCTACTGTTGGATGCTTTAATAAAGCTAAGCAAAGGTCTTTAGACGCTTTATATTGTTTGGTATAATGTAAAATTTTTGCTTTTTGAAAAACGTAAACTGCATCGACTAATGCACTTCCATTATTACCTACTAAAAGTTGTAAAGCATCATTATCTGATAAGGCCATTGGGTATTGCCCCAATTGCATGTACACTTTTGCTCGACTGAATAAAGCTTGACCCAAGTAATAATTATCAGTTGCTTCATTGTTTTGATTGGCATTGCGCTTTATCGTTTCTATTAATTCATTGGCGGCAGCTAAAGCTTTTTGATTTTCTTTTAAATGCAGATAAGAAGTCACCTTGTTTTGCATTACTACCGCTACTCGATATGGTTCTCCATTTTTTTGATAGAGTTCGATACTTTTGTCTATATATTCAAGTGCTTGACGGTCTTTCCCTGAATTAATAAAACTATAAACCATGGCATAATAGGCATATGCCAAACCAATTTCATCGTCAATCGATTCCGCTATTTGCGCAGATATTTTTGCTTGTTTTATGGCTTCATCAGCTTGACCCGTTTGTCCATATAATAAACTTAATTTGCCATGAGCTTTCGCTTTCTCTTCTAATAAATTGGCTTCTTTGAAAATATTGATTCCATTTTTATAAGCATTTTCCGCTTGTTCTATTTGATTTAAGCCCTGATACATCCAACCTAATTCTATATTTAATAGACCGCTCCACTTATTAGCCTTTTTTTGTTGAGCTAAAGCTATTCCTTTCTTTGCAAATTGAATTGGTAATTTGGAAACTCTGGCATTGAGGTTATTCAGATTATCTAAAATGAATTGATATTTTACGGTGTCGGCATCGTCGCTATTAAAAACTTGCTCAAATTGCTTTTGATAGGCTTGTTCCTCCGCTGAATGAGTCTGAGCCTTTATAGGAAGAACACACCATAATAGATAGAATAATATCAGATAATTAGGAATTTGGGGTCGTTTTTTCAAAAAGAACATTTAATTAATTTGTATTTGAACCTTCCCTGCGTTAAAAATACCTGCCTCTGCCGGCAGGCAGGCTCGCCATAGCTACGGCTATGTCTGCGTTTTTTTTATTTGGCATCCTCCTTTTTGGCAACGCACTATTTTAAGGGACTAAATGTGGCTGTATGGTTATTCAGCTCTTTAAAATTTTCATCTTGAAATAATTCTTTTAATAAACCATCTTCTTTAAAGCGATTAGACCAAAATTCAGCTTTTGCTGTCAAAGCATTTTTCAAAGATTGGATAGCCTTTTCTGATTGATTTAAGGCTACTTCAATTCTAGCTTGATGATAAAATTTGGCACCGAAGGCATCATGTCGATTGGGTAACTTATTGAAATTTTGGATTTTTTCAATTTGTAAAACAGCTTTTTCTAGGTCCTTTTTTTTAGCATAACAAATGCCTAAAAGTCCTTCTAATTCCATCTGATGACGTGGTGATTCCTCTACGGATATAGCTGTTTTTAGGTATTCAATTGCTTTTTCATAGTCTTGTTGATAAAAGGTGGCAATGGCTAGATTTCGCTTATCTTTTTCTTGACGAGCTGTTGCCCAATAGTGATATTTGTCAGCATAGGTTTTTAATAAGATGAGTTTCCTAGTTATTAAGAATTCATTGCAAATTGCACGATAAAGAAACCCCGTATTGGTTTGTTTTCCTTTATCATCGTAAATTCCATTTTGCTGAAAATTTATGAAAGTAGTTACGAAACTAGCAGGTCTATTTAACTGAATTAAAGCTTTCAAATATTCTCTAGCTAAACCCCTATACATTTTTGGGTAATTATACGAATTATAAGTGTCTACTACTTTTTCATATTCCCCCAGTTGATAATATGCTTTTGCGATTCTAGCTATTCTACCATTAAATTTACCTTTTTTACTATTATTTTTATCAAAACTGGTTAATATTTTTAATGCTTTTTGTGGGTAATTTGCTTTTAAATAATTGGTGCCAGTTTGGTAATTCCACGCTTCATTTGCTGGCTCTGCTTGATAGAGTTGCTCATAAAGTTGGGCTGCTTTTAGCCATTCTCCATTTTTACTAGCGACTTCTGCTAATTGCTCCGTTGACTTGTCTATTTTTGTAGCGCCTATCTGCTTATCTTCTGGAGATTTACAGTAAGTGAATAACACAAAAATTAGAAGAAGAATACTGAATCTAGCCATTTTGATTAACTTTTAGGACATTTATTGTTTTTGAAAAGTGGATTGTTAACCCGCTTATAAATATGTTTTGGTGGGCGGTTTAACAGTCCGCTTTACATTTTCCTAATACGCTTTTATATGCTTCCCACAATGTTCGATAATTTGTGCAGTATACTTTTTAGGTGTTTCTAAAATTTCAAAAAAACTATTTAAATATTTTAGCATTGATTTTTTAGGTCGTTCATCTAGTAAGTCAAACTGTTCGACAATTGCTAGTATCTCTGTTTTCTTTGCTCTAAACAATTCAAAAGTAGGAGTATATGCGTTTTCTTCTCTACACAGCCCTAGATAGTAACGGTCTTTGATATCCTGGATTGGCAGCTTTGTGTGTGGAGTAGCATAAGGCGTCTCTACCAAAGCCGAATAATCAAAATCATAAGGGATAGATACTGCTATTTTGGGATTTTTAAGGGCTATTAATTTTGTGTTATGCTGTTTAACCATATGCCAATCTGCATTGCCTATCATAAACTCAAAAATACACATTCTATCATAGGAAGGTGGGTCCACAAATTTGTCTCGGAAAAATTTATTGACTCTTACTTCTCCATTGACTCTCTCCGCTAATTCTTCTATGCTTTCTATCAAAAAGGCATAGGCTTCAATATTCTTTTGCTTTGCTTCGGTATCTTCTAAAGTCAATTTTATTAGTTGGACTCGAAAGCTAATGTCAGTTAAGCTATTATAAAGTTTATAGGTTAAGTATTCTTTTAAAACATAATCTTCATAACTGTCGCCTCCTCTGCAACGGACTACCATTTTTAAATCATCAAAATCTCCTCTAATCCCTGCACCACGAAGGTCTTCTTTTTTGAAATCTATTTTTAAAGGGGGGAGGAAACATTGTTTATTGCGCATATTTCCCCGTGCTCTTATTTTAATAGTGTATTCCTGTGGATGGCCATCTTTGTCTTGGTAGGTCAATGCGCCTTCATGATTTTCTTTTTTTGCTTTCTTGCGAATGATTTCCTTTAGCTTGGTTTTGATATAAAAATGGGGAATTTTTTCTCCATATAGCGTTTCAAATAGGGTTAGGGAATCTTGTTGGGCAACAAGAGTGTTAGCCATTAAAAATAAAAAAATAAAGGTGTGTATTAAATATTTACTCATAATTCACTAGACTGGTTAGGAATAGTAGTGAAAGTAATAAAAAAGGACAATTCTTAATAATCTCTTGAAAATGATTTGATTCAAATGGCTAGGATTTAAGCATTTATTATGCTATTGGACATAAAAAAACCGTTTACTAAATCATTTTAGTAAACGGTTTTTTTAGTTAATTAACTATTTTTTATTCACCACAACCTAATTCAATCTGTGAAAATAAATCATTATTCGGAAAGCAAAATCCTGATAATATTCGTTCTGGAACGTACCGATTTAAATTAGGGTCTCTTAGGCCTGTTTCCAAAAATACGGTCAAATCTTCTACTTGCTGGTCCGTCAAATTTAATGGTTTGAATTGCCTAGCTATTTGTTCAACGGGCACATCGGGATTCTCAGGAATGCCCTCATTGAAATATTCAACGACTTCCTTTAGGTCGTATTTGCTACTACCGTGAAAGAAGAACGGTGAATCTCCTAAATTGTATAATTGAGGAATTTTGAATTTATGATTGTCTTCTGCTTTACCACTGTATTCTCCTCGTCCAAGGTTTCTAATGTCGTCCTTTGAAGTATTGAAAGCTACACCTGTTTGGTATAAATCATTCACCCCTAAAGCGTAAAACTCATTGGCACCAAGGTTCTTCTCCTTGTGACAGTGGTAACATTTTGCATCTGAAAAGAAAACGAGTGCGCCTCTTTTTTCTTGCTCAGACATCGCTTCTTTATTCCCTTTCAAATAATCTTGGAAGGGAGATTGATTGGTTAATAATGTTCTTAAGTAGGCGGAAATAGCAAAGGCTGCATTTCGCTTGCTGTACCTTTCTTCATCGGTGTCATCAGCAAAAGCCTGATCAAAGTAAGTCCGATAACCATAATCATCTAACACTTCTTCCGTGATTTCCATACGGTGTACTTCCAAACCTTCAATATTTTGAGTTTCCAAAGCAGCAAACCCTTCTTCATTTACGTGCAAGGTAGGGTCTAAATCCCAACGGTCTTCTGTGCCAACATTTACACCTGTACTACCAAATCTACCATTCCATGTGGTATTTTCTACATAAGCTACATTCAGAACGCTTAAAGGGCGCACACTTTGTACGTCCATTTCAAAATCTCTATAGGCCGCTAATTTTCCACGACTTTCTCCATTGTCACCAAATCCAATTCCTCCATCTGCTATTCCTTGTTGGGTGCCCGGTCTAAAACCTGCGGAAGGTACATGACAAGAGGCGCAAGAATACGTTTTCTTGCCTGCTTCCTTAGTTGGAGACAAAGCAATGCCCGTTTCAAAAAAGAGCATTTTGCCTAATTCGACTTTTTCTTTGGTTAAAGGATTCCTGGGGTCTTGAGGAATAGAGGAGAAGTCATCGCTTTCTGGTAAGATAAAATGACTTACATCATTAGATTCTGATGCTCTAACTACTGAAGATGCCAGTAACTGGTCTAAGGGTGTGTCTAAATAAACTTTATCTTGGTTACAGGCCGCTATTAAAATGCAAGCGGTCAAGATTCCGAGTAAACGTAATTTCATAATTATCTGTTCAAAGGATCACAATTCTGTATCAGTATTTTTTAAATCTGGATATACGGTGCATTCAAGCATATAGAATGCAAAATTCAGACCTAAAATGGCTCCTTATTGTAAGTAAAATGTAATTTTTATTAGCGATAGTATAAAGGTTTGAGAATCAATTTATTGTGATTTAAATCAATTCTAGAACCCTATTTTGTTTCTGTAATTTTGTTTTAAAATTAACTAGTAATGCTAGAGGCTTCTATGAGCATACCTTATGATATCTCTTGAAGGATAGCATTATTTTTATACTAAAACGGTTTTGGAAGGTTGGTGATGGACGCTATTTTGCGATAGATATAAATAGCTTTTTTTAATAGAAAGTCTTTTGTGTTTGAATCGTTTATAATTCAATTCTTGTGCAAATGTATATACAATTTAATAAAAAATCAATATAATTTCACTTCCTTTTACTACTTAAATTCGGTTGATATTAAAAACCCTGCTATAGTTACGGTTTGGCGCCTATTCTTGGATGTTTTTTTAGGCAAAAAAATATATTATGTCACAAATTTAACAGAAATTCTATTTTTTGAGTTTATTGTTTTCAACAAATGAGCTATAATATGTTCCATATACAGACAAATGGAGAACAGCCAAAAAAAGATGCCGTTGGTCTCCTTTGATTACCCATTTTCGGTATTTAAAGATATCTTTTTTAAGTAATTAATCCAAGTTGCGGATAACTGTTAGCACAGACCTTTAGTCTGTCCTGTTCAGCGACCTTGAGGTCGGTACGTCTAATTTTGTATTTTTTTTGAGTAAAAACAAGGTCTAAAGACCTTTTAATGGGACAGAATAAACCTGCCCGCTGCGCAGTCAGGCGGGTTCTGTACTACCAATTTTAATCTTGTCCGCAACTTGAATTAATTAATTTCAATAAGGCTTCTCTACCACTTTTTTCTTGTTCTCCGCAACTTGGTAATTAGCCAGATGTGTGCATTTGGTGTATTAGTACCCCTGCCGCTCCATTCCTGGCTGCTCAATTTCAAATTCTTCTTTCTTCTTTTGCGCTGCTACCATTTTTTCAACATCGGCTAATAATTGCTTTGCATCATAAACGACTCCATCTTTGACGGTATATTTGACCCCACCTACTCTAACAACTTCATTGTCTTCGGTCAATTTGATGGCACCTGTTCCGTATAGCACTTTCAGGTTTCTCAAAGGGTTTTCTTCTATAATGGCAAAATCAGCTAACTTTCCAACTTCGACAGTTCCTATTTCATCTTCCATGCCTAGTGCTTCTGCTCCATTCAAGGTGGCAGAACGAATTACTTCTAAAGGATGAAAACCTGCTTCTCTTAATAACTCCAATTCCCGAATATAGGCAAATCCATATAATTGATAGATGAATCCAGAATCTGAACCAGCAGTGACTCTTCCCCCTCTATTTTTATATTCTCGAATAAAGGTCATCCACAACTGATAATTTCTTTTCCAAGCTACTTCTTCTTCTGTTCCCCAATAATGCCAATAAGAACCGTGCGATACTTTACTTGGGGTATAAAAACGCCAAAGTGACGGCATCGTATAGGTTTCATGCCACTCCAATCGTCTTGTTTTATGTAAATCCCGACTGGCTTCGTAAATATTAAAAGTTGGGTCAATCGTAAAATCTAAATCTAATAATTCTTGCATCACCTTATTCCAATGGTCAGAATAGGGTTCTGCTGCTTGTTTCCATAATCGACCTGCTTCTCCAAATCGATGTTGCTCGTTTTGATAATTATAATCTAGTGGATAATCTTGAACTGTTCTATCCGAGAAAAGTGCTTCAGGCAATCCATACCAATGTTCCATTGAGGTTAGCCCTGCTCTAGCAGAATTTAAAACGTTCCATCGACCGACATCCATTTGGGCATGGTGACAAGCGGACCTTAAGCCTAACTTTTTATTTTCTTCTAGGGCTGCTTGCATGATTTTTGGAGGTGCACCGAAAAATTTGATACCGTCTGCTCCTTTTCTGGCATTGTCTCTAACCCACTGTCGTGCCATTTCTGGGGTGCTGATGGCTTCTTTACTACCCATTCCAAAAGCTGTGTATGCTTTAATTCGAGGGGCGGTGATCTCATTTTTATTACTCCGCTTTTTTTGGTCTAACACCCAATCTAAACCATTTCCAGCTGAGGGGTCTCGAATGGTGGTAATCCCATGTGCCATCCATAATTTAAAAACATATTCTGCATCAGCCCCTTGAGATTTACCGCCAATGTGTCCGTGCATATCGACAAAACCTGGAAGCAAATACATACCCGTGCAATCTAATTCTTTTCCACCTTCGGCTAATTTTGGGCGTTTTTCTTCATTAATTTCTACTCCGGGATAACCAACTACATTTATGCTTTTAATGCGATTGCCTTCGACCACAATATCAACTGGGCCTCTTGGAGGTGCTAAGTTTCCATTAATCA
>CALLVC010000304.1 GCA_938010785.1 uncultured Saprospiraceae bacterium | reverse complement strand
TGAGCTAAAATAGATTTTCTCCGAAAATCTATTTTAGCTCACCCTTTAAATCCCTTTTTTACAAATTTTGCCGTTCGATACGGTCCCGATGAAAATCGGGATTAGGAACGCTTAGTATGGAATTTTTATAAGAAAACCCTTATTGGTCTTTTTAAGTTACTCGTCGTTAAAAAATAGAACAATAGCTAGGCTATTCTTCAATTTTTTGCCTTGATTAACTCAAAAATCCTCAATTAATCACTTTACAACCCACTTTAGAATAAAGTCTAAAAGTCTATCCGATTTATCACAATCTTACCATTATTAATCACCATCAGAGGGTCATGTACTGCACCAACATGCTCTAGTGGATTTCTTTCTAATATCAACAAATCTGCATCTAATCCTTTTTCAATACGCCCTGTGTGGTCACTGATTTCCAACATCTCCGCAGCTGAACTAGTTGTCGCTTGGATAGCCTCTAAATTAGTCATTCCAATACCAACTAGTTCTTCCAATTCTAAGCCCATTCGAAGGGTACTATTTTTGCCATAATTGGTATCCGTCGCAGCGACAATCTTAACGCCCATTTTATAAGCATTTTTAGCAGTCTCCTTAATACGGGGCGCCATGTGTCGCCCTCTCATCATCAATAATGGATTGTCATAATCTCCACCCGGAGCTTCTAAATCTGCAACAATCGCCATCGTTGGCACTAACCATGTTCCCTTTTCTTTCATTAATCGCAAGGTTTCTTTGCTAAGATAGGTGCCGTGTTCAATACTTTTTACGCCGCCTAAAACAGCCGCCCGACCACCTTTATCTCCATGTGCATGCGCCGCAACAGGAATATTTTTGGTAGCTCCCTCTTTCACCAATGCGGTCATCTCCGCTTCGTTGTAATAAGGTTCCCTAGGGTCCGTTTGAGGTAAGCCTGCTCGAGCCGTAGCGTTGGTTTTTATCCAATCTACCCCTCGACTAATAAGTGCCGCGCCCATTCTAGTGACTGCTGCTTCTCCACGCACTTCACTTCCCATTAAATCATTTAGATGTGGAAAATTCATAAAAAAAGCATCCGATGGGGTCGGTCTGACATGGTATCCTGCGGCAATAATTTCTGGAATATCATAATGCCCTCTTTTTCCCAATTCGCGCATACCCACATCCATAAAATGGTCAACGCCCATGCTTCTGGCAGTCGTTACGCCTGATTGTAAAGCTCTTTCTGCTGCCGCCATATCTCTAAGGTGGACATGGCAATCAATCATCCCAGGCATGACGTATTGCCCTTTTAAATCAATTATTTTAAGATTGGGTGGATAAGCGGACCAACCTTCTTTTTGTGGTTCAATGCTTAGAATTTTATTATCCTCAATTGTGATAGTTTGATTGGCTAGAATATTACCCGAAACTACATCTACTACAGAAGCATTGGTCAGCAGCATCATTCGTTCAGGTCTAGGCATAAACTGTTCGGATAAATCCAATATTTCAACCTTTCTGAATTCAATCGGATGGCTTTCACTTTGTAAAGAAATCGACCCTTTACTAAGCATCATTCCATTTTTTTTCACTTTGGGGTCAAAATCATTGACGACCACTCCACCTACTTGAGGTCGTTGATAAGTAAACACCGTATCGCCATTGACGATGTGTTGAATCATTTCGTTGCCCAAGACTAAAACTTCTGCGGTGACCCATTGGTCACCATCATAGGTTTTGGAAGTAGAATTTAAACAGTGACGTTTAACTAACTTTCCATCCATTTCTACATGTGTACCAGGCGTACATAAATTACAAGTTGGTCTAGCTTTCCCATCTCCTTTTCCACCTAAAAATTGGACTTCTATAGAAATTGGGAAATCTTGGTCTTTTGTCATACTTGCTGCCGATTGTCCATGCACCATCACCCCACTATTTCTAAATGCCCAGCCTTCTCCATTGGGGGCTTGGTCGCCTACAAAACGATACTCTATCCTTAATAAATAATGCGAGAAGTCTTCTTTATAAAAAATATGTCCATACTGTCGATTGAAATCAGTGTACTGGTCATAGGACACTTTCAGCACCCCATCTTCTACTCTAAAGGTATTTCCGTAGTTTTCGTTAAGTGCATGCCCTTTGATTTTGACGTCCCAACCTGTGAGGTCTTTGCCATTGAATAGTTGTTGCCATTCGCCATTGTAGTGGATGTTTTGGGCGAATACATTTAGCGCCAAAAATAAGGTGAGGAAAGTAAGTACCTGTTTCATGTTGTTCGTTTTAGTTTTAAAATATCTGGGCTAAAATAGGACTATTCTGATGAAAAGAGATAGCAGACGATGATTTTTCAGTAAGTTCTCAATCTACCGACGAACCTGCCCGCTGCGCATTCAGGCGGGTTCATGCGACGGGTATAGATAAAAATGGAAAAGAGATTTAGTAGTAATTAGCTATCTATTCTAGGAGGATAGGTTGTACGGATTGTACATGAGCGACTAGTTTTTTGTGCTTATTCTTAAAAACTTCTATGGTCATTTCGTCAGGGTCAATTATCCAATATTCTAATACATTATGTGTACCATATAATTCTTTTTTTTCTCCAAAATCTTTATTTTTTGTGCCAAACGAAAGTATTTCTACTATAAAATCAGGTGCACCTTTTACATAATCTTTCAAGATGCTCTTTCTATCATTCGAGACAAAAATTAAATCAGGTTGGACAATATTTTTTTCTCCAAAGTGTACATCCATTGGTGCGGGAAGTACCTGTCCCAACTGTTGTTTTTTTACATGGAAGTGCATGGAAGCAGACAAATTCATAGCTGCCACTTGATGTTTTCTAAATGGTGAGGGTATATAGTTTAGTTTTCCGTTTAGTAGTTCAAAAGGGGCACCTTCTGGCAGTAGCATATAATCAGCTACCGTAAAATCATCTCTGTCTTCATCAATCGTAGTGATATAAAATTCACCATCTTTTTCAAAAATTATTTGCCCACTAACCACTGCATACCCTTTTCCTTTAGTGAGTTTACTAAAGTCAGCAGCTTGTACAGTCGTCATTAAATTTAAAAATGGATAACTTATCATATTGATAGATTTTGTTATCAAAAATACATTTTTTGTACGCAAAAGTACATTTTACATGGATTTTTTTACTTGAAATTGTGGATTTTTAAGCGCAGGTTTTTCGGCTGCATCAATTTCGGCGATAAATTTTTGTAAGTTCATCATTGCAGGCAAAGCGTTATTCCTAAGTTTTTGCATGATAGCCATATGCTTTGGATTTTCTTTGTCTACATTTCGTACTATTTTTCCAAAGCCATCCAAGCGATTTTCCATCACCCATTTTCGCAAGGATTTGTCTTGGGACCAATTAAATTGGTTCTGCATCATGGCTGCCAACATCTTTAACCAATCCGTATCGTGATTTGGTAGCGGGACGACTGCACAGAGTTTATTTTTCTCTTTTTCTGTTTCGTAATTAACCTCTACATGCGCAATCACAGCCGCACTAAAAACAGGTTGGTAAGAACGAACCGTTTGTGGGGTAATGACATTTCCATTAAAAATAGGTTTTGTTTTTAGGGTAACAGGAATTGCACTTGCCGAGCAATCTACATGCACATAATCTGTACTTGTTGGAATCGTTCCTTTAGCTAAAATAATCTGGTTTTGTTCGATACTTTGGACTCTACCTTTTCTGACAACATTTTTAATTTTTCTTAATTCCGTTAATTCCATTTGGCTAATCGTTGCCCCATGGAACATTTGTGGTCGAACAGCTTTATCAATTCTTACCAAAACTCCTTTATCCTCTAGTCGGTCGAACATATCTGTAATAGAAGTTGCTTGTGCGACGGCTTCAAATTGATTCGCTTGGTTACCAATAGAGGATTCAAAAAAAGCGGCTGTTGGTTGAGTGGTTTGTCGGTCTAATAACCAAGCATCTCTAGAAACTATCCAAGTTATCTTATCAGGATTTACGCTATTTTCTAGTAACCACAAACAAGCATCAATCCCTGTTTTCCCACCACCAATGACCACATAGCCTTTAGGAGGCCTAGTAATTTTGACTAAATCATTTAAAGACATAAAATTTACGCCTTCAGCAATGGTGAAATTAGGAGTGTGGGTCGAAGGAACAGAGGTTTTTAAATAAGTGGCATCTACCAATTTTTTATTGACCTTCACTTCATATTCGGCTCCCGTCATCATCGAAGTAAATTTATAATCGCCCTTATATTCGCACAACGGAAAATATTGCACTCTGCCTGTCGGCAAAAAAGTGTCTCTCATCACTTCATCAAAATAAGCACTTACCTCCGCGCCTGATGCTAAATCAAATAACCCTTTATTCAAGCCTACTTTATCAATTCGACCTTTGCTCAATTCCTTAGAACTCACCCCATAAAATTGGGAAGGTTGGTGTAAATTGACAAACGGATAAGCGACGTTCCAATGTCCACCAGGTTTAGCATATTTATCAACGATAATAATATTGGCATCAGTTTCAGTCAATAACACATCGGCGAACGCCATTCCAACCGCACCACTTCCAACGATAAGGTAATCCGTTTCTAGGACCATTTGAAGATTATTTTAAAAATGAGGTAATCGTTTTTTCTTAATAACAGGACAAAGTAACGAAGATTATGTTTTTAAAGCTTAGTTTTCTTTTGGATAGCCCAATAGATAAAGATTGACCATTGGACCGTTTTTAATTGCTCCAATTTCCCATTCAAAACTATCACCGTTTTTAAGTTGTTTGGTCATATCCGTCATCTCTTCCACCGAATAAGTTCGCAAAACAGAAACCAATCCATCCCACCAAACAAAAATCGGAACGACAGGAATCAAATAAGTAAATAGCAATCGGCCTAAAGAGAACGGTCGAATAAATGGTGTGACCAACAAAACATTAATAGGAGAGAAGAAGAATTGAATAAGATGAGCGATAGACCGTTTTTGCCCTTCAAAAATGCCGATGACCGATTGATGGTCTACCGCATTTTGCAAAATCTGCTGGGCATCTGCTGGCTTAAAGTGGTGAAAAGATAAAAACTGGGTACGCAATCCTTTTAAGTGGTTGGGAACTTGCAAAGCATTGACACTTTCTTTTTCAAAAGAAAAACAAGTACCACCTTTTTGGACCATTTTTTCAAAAGCAGTATGATTTGGGAAATAATCCGTTAGTTTAACCTGTATATTAGGATGGGTTTCTTTTAAATGATGGACTAATTTCAACCACGCACCACCACCGCCCGAAGCTAAATCAATTACTTGTGAACCCCCACTTTTGTCCAATCCTTTTTGCAAAATCGGCACTGACCCTTTAAACATATCAAATTGATTGGTCACGAACTGCAAGAAGTCCGTCATGTAATTTCGGATAAGCTTTGGGAACCATTGCTGGTCTTCGAACTCGAATAAGTGGAAACGGGGCATAGAGCTGATAAGGTTGAAAGGTAGAAAGGCGGAGAGGCAGAAAGGCAAAGCGGTGTACGCCTCTCCGCCCTTCCGCCTCTCCGCCTTTCAGCCTACATTATTCAAATTTACTTTTCAAAAAAGGGTAGCCAAAAACAGCTGCCATAATAATGAGGACACCAATGTAAAAATCAGGCGCCAATTCTTTATTTTCTTGTAAAAGAATAGCGGCTAAAATAATTCCATAAACGGGCTCCATATTGATGGTTAAATTGGCAGCAAAGGCCGAAACGTGTTTCAACGCACGTAAATTTAAGACATACGCCAAAGTCGTACAAGCCAAGGCTAAAAAAAGTAGATAAAACCAATCCATTCCGATAGGCATAAATTGCAAGCCTTCATTTTGAGAAAAATAGAAAGGGAAAATTAAACAAATAAATAACCAAGCACTGCTCATTTCTAAAAAAGTAATGCTGTACGGGTCAGCTTTATCAATCCGCTGTTTGTTTAGAATCGAAAAAAGGACGGCTAAGATAGAGGAGAGTAAGCCTAACCAGACACCTGCAAGCATACTTACTTCTAGACTTTGAACAATCAATGCCATACCGGGAACGACTAATGCGCCTAGAGCGATTTCATACCATTTGAATTTTGCTTTGGTCATCAAAGGTTCTAGAATAGAAGTAAAAAAAGAGCCAGTAGCCAAACAAACCAAGGCAATAGATGCATTGGCATACTTGATGGACCCAAAAAAGGTGATCCAATGAATGGCGACTACTACGCCAATGCCCATATATTGTAAAATCAAAGACCGAGGAATGTTTTTTAGGCTTTGTCCAAATCGTATTAAAAAAAATAAACTAATACTGGTCAAAAGTACTCGCCACCAGACTAAAACCGTCGCAGGTAGGGTAATTAAATCCCCTAAAATGGCAGTGAAACCATAAAGTAGGACTGCAAAATGTAATTCTAAGAAGGCTCGTTTAGTTGGATTCATTAATAATTATCAAAAAAGAGAAGAGAAAAATAGGGATTATTTGATTCGCTTAATTTTTCATCATCCTAAAATTGTGGATAACTTAAGGTCGCAAAAAACGACATTTTTACGGGAATTCCCTAAATTTGCGAAGCTTGATGAAAAGAGAATAGGAATTTCTCTAAAAATCGAGTAAATTTATCTTTATAAGTATCGACGAAATTGTTTTTCATCGGTTTAAAACAAGTAAATATGGCGTTAAGTGTCGGCGATAAAGCCCCTAATTTTAAGTTATACAATTCTGATAAGGAAGAAGTCGCTTTAAAAGACTTTAAAGGTCATAATGTAGTGCTTTTATTTTTTCCATTGGCATTCACAGGTGTCTGTACGACCGAGTTGTGTACGATGAGAGACAATATCGCAGATTATAAAGATTTAGATGCGCAAATTGTAGCAGTTTCTGTTGATTCGTTATTTACTTTAGAAAAGTTTAAAGCGGAACAAAATTTGAACTTTCCGCTATTATCAGACTTTAATAAGAAAGTATCAAAGAAATATGATACTATTTATAAAGATTTCGTCTTAGGCATGAAAGGCGTTTCTAAGCGTTCTGCTTTTGTAATTGATAAGAAAGGAATTATTCAGTACGCAGAAGTGTTAGATAGTGCAGGCGATTTGCCTAATTTCGAAGCGGTAAAAGCAGCTTTGGCTAATTTGAATTAATAACATTATTAGATTGTAAAGAGATAGCCTATTTTTTTGAGCGTATTTCTTTAATAATTTAATGACTCAAATTTATAATACCCAATACCATGACTAAGTATAGTACTACGGTAGAAGAAGATGTGGCGGTGGAGGAAATAGAAGATGTGGCAGTAGGAATGCCTTCCCTTCTAGTTGTTTATAATGATGATGAGAATACCTTTGACTGGGTGATTCAATGCTTCATGGATGTCTTAAAATATTCTAGCCAACAAGCAGAACAGTTGGCGATGATGATTCACTTTAAAGGAAAGGCAACCGTAAAAACAGCACCAAAACCAGAACTTCGACCAAAGAAAGATGCTTTAATAGATAAAGGACTTTCTGCGGTAATTGAAGATTTATAGGATACCCTAATTTCTAAACGGGTTTAATCATGGTCTTTGCTTAAAGACTATTATTTGGTATTGCACTAAAATAGTGCTACTGATTTCGCATCGGTAGCACTATTTTTATTTTATATATTTTATAAAAAATTCAACTGGTAGTATTTTCTAAAGACTTTAGGACTCGTGAGGTATATTATATGACGTACTAGTCTTTAAAGTAATTGATGGAAATTAATAAGGGCTGTACGAAGTTTTATTTTGACACGGAAAGACACGGTTTGAAGTTATGAATGATTATGTTTTCTTGTAAAAAGGTTATGTTTTGAACACGACCTAGAGCAAATCAAGCAAAGAAACCGTTGGCTCTCCCATCCTGACGGTTCACAAACGATGTTTGTTCATGTTCAATCCGTGATTCAATCCTAGCCGCTTTGAAAACTTCGTACACGCCTTGAAATTAATCTTAAAAAAAGGTATGAAAAAGTGCCTAAAAACTAACATGCAAATCTAAAAGTGTTAAAATTTGCCCTTTTTTTGAATAATTTTTGACAAAAAAGAAGGTCTAAAAAATACTTTATTTTCACAAAATTAAAATTAAAAATCAATTTAAATAATTGATAATCAATTGGTTGGTTCATTTTAATGATTAAAAAAATATTCACAATACCCTGTTTTTGTATTTTAAATAGGCTTGCTTTGCCTGTATCTTTGTAGTGTGTTAAGTAATTAACGCGAAAGCTAATAAAAGATTAGCTAATAATTTTAGGATATGTTCACTACCTACTTCGGTAGTTAAAATGGGATTTGAATTTAACAAGGCACTCTTTAGTGGGATTTAGAATGCCTTGTTAAAATTCATACTTTTAGAAAAGCGAGGAGAACCTAAAATACAAACTAGATAAAAAT
>CALLVC010000303.1 GCA_938010785.1 uncultured Saprospiraceae bacterium | reverse complement strand
CGGCTATTTCATTGGCTCGCTTATCGGTGAAGATGTCATAATATCTGACGATGCCTAACAACTTCCAAATATTGACATTTTCCTTTTTTTCTTGGTCTAATACTAATGGAATTATTCCATCATGTCGATTAGCTGCTAAATGCATGCTATAATAACGTATGGTATCTACTCCAATGACAATATCTGCCCAAACACATTTATTTATTTGTTGACCAAAATCAATAAACCCTTTATCAATAATTGGGTGTTTGGAATAGATGCCAGTATAGATGTTTGGTTGGAAATATTGATACGGAAAAGTCATGGACTTTGCAATGTGTTCTTTGGTCCGCCATCCACATTCTTGAACGCCCAATATATCCAAATAATCCATTTTGGTTAGAAACTGATTAAATTCCTGCGCTTTTTGCTTCTGCGATTTACCCGATGAAAAGGCAATAGGCTTGGAAAATTGCATGTTATAGGTGCCTATTTGTATTGGACTATGCTGTTTACTAGGAGAGGTGGATTTTAAAAAATTTAAAGTGCTTGGCGCAAAAAATAAACTCATCAGGAGCATTAAACTGGAGCCATAAGCCCATTTTGACTTTAAGCAAAGCCATGTTAATGCAAAGCACAAATTCCCTACTAATAAACCTGGAAAAACTAGCCCCAAAGCAGGTAATAGCCCCATGCCTTTAGGTGGAATGGATGGAACTATATAAGCACCCAGCGTCATTAATATTACGCCAATATTTAGTAATAAGAAAAAACCTTTTATTACTTTCATGTTATTATTTAAAATACAACCTGATTTTTTGCAAAAGTATTAAATCTGACTCAAAGTACCGACGATTTCATTAGTCGCTTCATTATAACGGTGAATGAACTCATTCTGTACAATTTATCTAGAACTTTTAAACGCTTATCATGAAAATTTCCCAAATCAATATTGTTCTACTACTACTAACCTGCTTTATATTGGCTTGCCAAACGCCTGCCAAAATAGAAGAAACGCCCTCTATTTCTCCTTCAACTACTTTTCCTTACGAAGAATGGACGATTGAACAAGTGCATACTGCTTTCAAAAATGGAGACCTATCCATAACTCAACTAACCCAAGCTTATCTCGATAGAATTGCAGCGATTGATGATAGTGGGCCTACTTTAAACTCCGTTATTCAGATTAATCCAGATGCTTTGGACATAGCCAAAACTTTAGATAAAGAGTGGCAAGCTGGGAATTTAAGAGGGCCATTACATGGTATTCCTATTTTGCTAAAAGACAATCTGGATACCCACGATAAGATGGAAACCACCGCGGGGTCAAGAGCAATGATTGGGTCTAAACCGCTGACAGATAGTTGGGTAGCTGCAAAACTACGGAATGCGGGCGCTGTCATTATAGGCAAAGCCAACTTGAGCGAATGGGCAAATTTTAGAGGACAAAAATCTAGTAGCGGATGGAGTGGAGTAGGAGGGCAAACGCATAATCCATATATCATTGACCGTAATCCTTGTGGGTCTAGTTCTGGTTCTGGCGTTGCTGTGTCTGCTAATTTGGCGATGTTGGCGATTGGTACGGAGACTAACGGTTCTATTGTCTGTCCCTCTTCGGCTAATGGAATTGTCGGTATTAAACCGACGGTTGGTTTATTAAGTAGGTCAGGCATTATCCCTATTTCTTTTACCCAAGATACACCTGGTCCTATGGCACGTACGGTAAGAGATGCAGCTATTTGTTTGGGAACAATGGTTGGGGTAGATGAAAAGGATAGTAAAACCAAAGCTAGTGTTGGAAAGTCGCATCAAGATTACACCCAATATCTAAAAGCAGATGGCTTGAAAGGAAAACGCATAGGTTTGTATAAAAAGCCTTTTGGTAAAATGGAAGAAGTGGATAAATTGACGATGAGAGCAGTTGCTTATATGCAAAGTCAGGGTGTAGAGATTATAGAAATTGAAGAAATTTTTGACCCCGAAGCCAGAAAAGCTTCTTTTGAAGTTATGCTGTTTGAATATAAAGATGGCTTGAATAATTATTTTGCGAGTCTAGGCGCTAAAGCCCCTATCAAAAATCTAGAAGCCTTGATTGCTTTCAATCAACAAGACCCCATTGAAATGGATTTTTATAATCAAGAATACCTAGAAATGGCACAAGCCAAAGGGGATTTAGACAGCGAAGATTATAAAAATGCCTTGGCTACGATGGCAAAATTGAGCCAAACTGAAGGGATTGACCGAGTCATGGACGAACACCAATTAGATGCGATTATTGCGCCTACGGGCTCTCCTGCTTGGAAAACAGACCATAAAAATGGCGATAAATTTCATATTGGTAGTTCTTCTCCTGCGGCCATGTCAGGTTATCCAAATATTACTTTACCAATGGGTTTTATTGATGAATTGCCCGTCGGCTTATCCTTTTTCGGAAGGGCTTGGAGTGAACCTGTTTTATTGGAAATTGTCTATGCTTATGAACAAGGAACGAAGTATCGGAAGGCGCCTAAGTTTTTGGAGAAATAATTAGCCTCGGAATTTTCACTAAACCCCTTTTGTTTTCCACCTATGAAACTAACAATTACAGCTTATTCTACCGCCTTATTTTCCACTTGGTATTTTATTGAGGAATTTGGGTTGCTATTTGACGGTGGAGATGGACTGTCTGCTCATTTATTGCAGAAATCTAGAAAGATAAAACACGCTTTTATCTCACATGCGGATAGAGACCATTTATCGGGGCTGATTCAATTTAACCAGTTGAATGCTAGGGATGGTTTTCCTAAGATTTATTACCCTAAGGATAGCGGGTCTTTCCCTTATATGGCAGACTTTGCAGCTAAATTTGACCCGCATGTTCAAGGAACTGTCTGGCAACCAATCGAATATGACCAAATAATTCCACTCAATAAAAATGTTCGGGTTCGTTCTTTTAGAAATGAGCATATGCCTTTTCCTCCAGAAGTAGTTAAAACAATGGGTTTTCATCTTGAACGGGTAAAAAGAAAACTGAAGCCAGCATTTTTAGGAATGGCGGGCAAAGAAATTGCCCAACTTAGAAAAGAAAAAGGAGAGGCGGCTATTACCGAAGAAGTGGTGGAAAATATTTTATCCTATTCAGGAGATAGTCCAGTTGCCACAGATGGTCGTTTTGACAATACGAATATCCTAATTCACGAAGCCACTTTTTTACGAATTGATGAATCCGTCATTGACCACGAAAGAGCTAACAAGCACAGTACTTTAGAAGGTGTGCTTCAAATGGTCAAAGAAACCAATGTGCAACAACTCATTTTAGGGCATTTTTCTTCTCGATATAGTACCGAAGAAATTGATAGCGAAATCAATCGCTTAGTAGCGTATTTTGGTATTAAAATTCCTGTTTTTCGAATTCCGCCTGGGGAGTGTGTGCGGGATATTTTGAAGCATCAGCCAATAAACTAGATTTTGAAGGCTAATGAATATTGAAGCTATTAATTAATTTTAGATGCGGAGAGGTGAAAACTGGTAGCACAGGATTTTATCCTGTCCTGTTTCAAGGTCTTCAGACCTTGAGTTTAAAGGTTTCTCGGACTAAAGTCCTTCGACAGAACAGAATAAATTCTGTGCTACCAGTTATCCGTCATTTAGATTAATTACAGCTATCGCTACTACTAAAATCATCAATGAAATAAGTATCATCGCAAGATGTTCTAACAATATTTGGGTCCGTAAATAGCAAGAAGGTCATGCCCACTTTTAAACTAGTAGAATGCAACGCCCGTTGCTTGAATTGATAACTTTGGGTGGTTAATTGTCTAGTTTCTAGAGCGCTTGGTTGAAAACTTTCTTGGAGATGATTGGAAGCTTTGGTTAGAATACTACCTAAACCAAGATTTAGACTCAACTTATCAGCTACTTGAAAATTCAATCCAATTTCCGCATCCAATGCTAAGTGACTTTGCGCTTGAATTAAAGTTGTATTTCTCAAATATTCACTTGGTCATTTGGGGCATAATCTGGATTCAAGGGCCTATCCACGAATTTATCAGTAATCAGCAACCAACCACCACCTATTTCTGCATAAGGGCGTATTTTGTTTTTGCTCTGCATTAATTTGTATCGAATCGATAAATAATTATAAAGGTAGGATAATTCCTTTCCTGCTAAACCATCTATGGTGTAATCAATGTTACTTTTGGCGTAGCCTTCATTGAACCCCATTTGCCAACCAAATCCTAAACTACTTTTCAGATTCGGGGTTTTGTTCAACCAATATTTTGTCTCAAAAGCAAGGTGATTGGGAACGGGGGTGTTTTTCAATGGAATCAAGCCATTAATTTCTAAATGCCCATAATATTGAATGGGCTTTTCTTCTGTGGATTCGGGTAGGTCGTTGACATTGGTTTGTGCAAAATTTGTTTGTACATAAATAAAAAATGCTAGAATTAGTAAGGATGTTCTCATAACGGATGATTTAAAATTTGAAAAAAGGGTTTAAAAACAGTCGGGCATTCCCATCGTCATTTTTTCAAAATGTCTTAAACAGTATCCAAAGGTGGGTGTATCTTACCCAAAATCATTAGTTTTCGAAGATTAACGACGCCAATTCTATTTAACTTCAAGGCGTCAACAGTTACTTTGCCAATTGGCGTTTTACCA
>CALLVC010000302.1 GCA_938010785.1 uncultured Saprospiraceae bacterium | reverse complement strand
CTTAATGCAATGGTATCTGTTGGAATAAACACTCCATTTCTTTGAATGCCTAGTGCTAACCCCGGTGCACCTGTTCTATTTAAATCTAAAGCATCTGACCGACTATCTTCTCCACAACTCAAGATGGCGTCTGGTAACTTCACAATTTTATCAATACCAGGTCTCATTACTCGAACAGTATCTTTTAAATTGGCCACATTTCCACAATCATCTGCCGCAGACCAGGTAACGATATAGGTTTTTTCGTTACAAGATTCTACTCGACTTAATAAAGTGGCGCTTTGGAAAGTCACATCGACCGATGCACAATTGTCTATCGCATTTGGTCGAGTCAACATCAAGCCGTCTTCTGACAGAGTAGGTTCGCAAGTAAATATCGTGTCCGCAGAAGCTGCTTGGGTAAAAATGGGCGGTGTATTATCCGAAAACGTGATATTGGCAGAACACGTTGATTCTTGTCTACCATTATTACAAAAAGGTAAACTCAAACCGTCATAATAAACTCTTGTAACCTCTATTTGGAGTAAAGAATTACAACCACTAATTTGACCTTTGGTTAAAGTAGGATAATCTCCTGCTCTTCCTGTCCCTGCCGCCAATATTCTACCAGATGAATCTTTAACTTTTATTTGATAATACATGGTATCTTGAATAGTATCACATGGATTTTCAAGTACCATATCGGGGGTAATTGTCACCGCACATGCTGAACCTAATGGTACAAATAATTGGTCGTTGCACACTAAACTTGGCTCGTTGATGGCAAAATATGTTTGGGCTGTTTTAGTTGGCGCACTTTTCAAAGTATAGGTCACTAAATAAGCGCCTAAACCAAATGCTTTATTGATAAACATTCCTTGGTTCTTTGACAATATCGTGTCAATGCAAACCACGCCTGAAGCATTGGTAATCCGAACATTCGTCGAATCATTGGCAATTGTACCACAAGCCGCAGATATGGTTGCTGCACCAATCGCCAACAACTTGGAAGTCTCTCCACAAGCTAATTTGGGGTTGCCTAATGCTGGTGGCGTTATCGTAATCTCTCGGTCGCTGCACGAGACCCAAGCTTCCCAGCCTGCACCTTTGGACAAACCACCATTGGTCTTAAAAACATAGCTCAAACAACCAGAAGGGTTGATAGCAGGAGAACAATTGGCTATCGCCCAACCTCCAACTATTTGAGAAACGCCTACGCCATTACCTTTTCCAATAAAAGGAGCCGTATTATTTCTAAGAGCTGCTAAATTACCATCGTAAATGGATAGGGTATCATCGGGCGCAATATCTGCTTTGGTAAATTCTACCTTGACCGCTTGCCAAGGATTATCTGGACAAATAGAAATCGTGTCCTGTCTTCCTGCACCAGCTCCATCTGCGTAATTACCAAATACACCACCATCATCCGTAAATTTGTTTTGTGCAGCACAATCTGCAACGTTTTGTTCTATGGCTGTGCCATCAAAAGGCATGGTAAAAGTTTGGGAAAGAGGAAGTGCATTAGCATGGGGTGTACTTAATGCTGTACCAGTATTTTCTTTTAGGTTGTTGTCTGCAAAAGAGGGAGAAATAATAAATACGCTTAATATCAGCGTCCACAAAAAAATCGAGTTCAATCGACAAGTATCCATACCTCGGGTACACATACTTATCACAGATAAGCATAAATTTCTGTTCATGGGAAAAATTGAGTTTTGGTAAAAGAATGCTTCGACCTTTTTTATTCTTTGGTCTCCGTATTCGTGTACTAATTTTTGACTTTGGATAGTTCAGTCTTCCTTTGGGCATTATCGTCGGGATAGGCGATAAACCTAAAGGTCTTCTGACGGTATTTGATTAACGGTTTCCTGTGCACAGTAAAGTGTTGTAAACAAACACTAAAATTTTGTGCAGTAACCATTGATAAGAATCCCGTCTTGTAATAATTTCAGTAAAATCTCGTAGCTGTAATGTAATGGACTTGTTGAAATCAAAAATGTAAAATGTAAAATTTCAAATCTAAAAGTATGGACAAACCGCTACTTGGGATTTGAATTAATATCATTTATATTTTTAAAATCAATTAGGAAATTTTAGATTATAGAAATACTAATCGTCAAAATAATCTAAACATTGCCTAGAAGTATGTTGAAAATGGTCGCGATGGCAACCCGTAGGATAGTAATGTATTTTTTTTCGGTTCATGGAAAATAATTTTTGTACCAATGCGATTTTTGCGACAATGATACACGATTGTGTTTTGGATTATAGTTTTTTTCGATGCGGATGTACAACAAAATAAATGCTGAACCGCATAGTAATATTATTGAGCTATTAAATAGCCATTATCTTTTAGTTTGAAATAGGTGTCAATGGCAATCTTTAAGACTCCATTATTTGGATAGATGATGAATCTTTTGTGGTAAGGATAGTAACATAAACTTTATTAAAAAAGCCTAAGCGTTTTTGATTTATGTTTTTAAGTAAAGTAGGTGTGATGTAAAGTAATGTGAGTACAATATTCTCTTTTTTTTATATAAAAGGCAAGTTATTTATTAAAAATTACAACATATCCAAAAAACTGAACTCAATCGCCTCCCTACATAATTACCTGATTAACAAATTTTTATGTTTGAAAAGTTAGTTGAATTTTAAATTTATAAACATTTAACCTATTTGTTTTTTCTTAATTTATGACAATGGGCGACAATTTAATCTTGACCATTTTGGCTATTTTAATTGCCCAGGGTAATCAAAAAATTGCCCATAGAACCCATGCTTCACTCTGGACAATTGGTCCCTCCATTTATATTTTTTTAATAAAAATGAATATTTATTTATAGCTCCTGGTAAATATTCATAATCTAAAGCGGCACATAATTCAGCACCATTGACATACTTAATCTGTCTTTTCTGTTGGTAACTTTCACTAATAGAAAATGCTGAAAATGCGGCTTTAATCAATTCCTTTTGTATTGTTTCTAGTTCCTGAAACCGACCAATACTCGAAGTTTTTACTGCTGCTGTTTCTTCGTGTTTCCACCCTTTCATAGCGGTAGGTTCTGTTCTTTTTTCATGCTTTGCGACTACTATTTCAGCTTCAAATGGCAACTCTAAAAAGGTCAATAAAGTCTTTATTGTTACCGTAGGATTGCCTACTAAATCTTCGTATTTCACTTCGTAGTATCGTTGACTGTCTCTATTGGAAGTCGCTGCTGCCGTATTATACACATAGTAGGCGGTTGCAGCATATGCGTTGATGCCTCTTGCCATTAAAGAGGCTATCGTATCATACGGATTTCGAACGGTTTGAATGATTTTTCCCTCTGGAAAATGGGCTAAAAAAGAAGCCATACCGACTGCATTGGCAGGTGTTTTAGCTATCCATTTTGCTTTGCCTTTTTGTTTTAAGGGCTTGTCAAAAAATGCTTTGACAAAGGATTGAAAAGAAGTTGACGCTGCTATCATTTGTTCTAATTCAGCGCGCTCCCAGCCAAATTCGGGTTGCAGTAAAATCATCCCTTTCCGCAATTGCCAATCGGCATTTTTAATTCCTTTTAGTAAGGATTTTTTACAAACTGCCCAATTATCATACACTTGTGGAAAAGCAAACAAAGCAGCCTCCGGCCCCGCAAAGATTTGTGAATGCCGATTCAATATCGTTTTTAATAAGGAACTTCCTGTGCTACCAGAGCAGCCAATGACTACGGACATTTAAATGATGAATGGTGACAGACGCAATTGGATTTTGTCCCCAAGTCCCGTAGGGACTAAACCTTGGTATCCAAGAAACACCAAGCTACCTAGTCGTGCCGTAGGTACGTAACCCACCTACGGCAACGGCAGGCAGGCAAGGCATTCAAACCTATATTTCGTACCTACGGCACGACCAGACAGTTATATTATCCTTTAATTTACCCAAATTTAGTGCCTACGGCACTTTTATATTGGGACAAATCCCAATTACACCCATGATGAATAATATTTTTGTAAAAGTAGGTGTTTCAGATAAAACGAATTTATTTATGCTTCGTATTGCTGTTTTCTTTAATTTTACAATTCTATTCAATTATCAAAACATTAAAATATGCGATTTTTTACCAACTTTTTATGCTTCGCTATCTTCTTATTAGCAAGTTGTCAAAATGCAGATACGAGTAGTAATGCTGCTACCTCTTCTGAAACAGCTACGCCTACTGCTCCAGTAGCTCCCAAAGCAGCCGATGGCAAAAAATATACTTTAACTCCTGTAAACTCTGGAGTGGAATTTCCAAATGCGAAAATAGAATATAGTCATTTTTCTAATGGACAATTTGCTTTCAATGTCAGTAATTACCAATTAGGTGCTCAAACAACGGATGCGGGTGACTTAATGTGTGCCAATTCTGGGAAAGGTCAACACATCCACTTGATTTTTGATGATGCGCCTTATTCTGCTCAATACACCAATGTTTTTGATTATGCTAAAGAAGATGGTCGATACTATATGTTGGCATTTTTGGGTAAATCTTACCACGAAAGTATTAAAACTCCTGATGCTTTTGTTGCGCATAGAGTTAGTGTAAGAGATAATTCTATTTATGCCCGTTCCAATATCAAAGATCCTGTCTTGTTTTATAGCCGGCCAAAAGGAACTTATGTTGGCAAAGATGCGGAGAAAGTGATGCTTGATTTTTACTTAATTAATGCCAATTTGGAAGGACAGGCTTATAAAGTCTATGCAGATATCAATGGAGAACGACACCTTATCGACAAGTGGCAATCTTATTTTATCGAAGGTTTACCTTATGGAGAAAATACTATTACTTTGACTTTGGTCTTTAATAGTGGAGAAAAAGTGCCTACTAAGTTGAATCCTGTTACTCGGACTTTTACTTTGAAGAAGGACCCTGCTGGGTAGTGGGCAGTTTGCAGTTTGCAGTGGGGTAACGCAAATTGCTATTGCTATTGCCATTAAAGCCTAGTTAGTAGTTGTAATAGCAATTAATGTCAATGAAAATCATTAGACTATGTTAGTTTTTGTAGAACATAAGGAAACACATGAGCCATTTTTGCTTTTAGGAACAGGTCTGGGGGTTTATCGTTCCGAAATGAAAGGTAGTATATTTGAAGAAACCGTTCATGAAGGAATCCATAAAATGTTAGCTGTCTGTGATAAATCAGGCACTATTTATTGGTTTCCTTCTGATGAATTGACAGTAGTTACGGTGGATGGAAAAAAAGTGAAGGACCACTGGTTATAGCGCATTTGGTCAACTTATCGACTAACTGCTCGGAAAAGCGATTTTTCTGCTTGGTTCATCATTTTCTGACTGCTTTAGTTAGAATAGTTTTATCCTTACTTTTACGTTTTAATTTTATTTGTCTCTAATTTGGCAATTGGTTTTTGGTCGGAGCAATATCCCTCTGCCCCACGCCCTTATCCCTCTGCCCGCTACTAATCCTTACAATTTGACGACGACTTCTTGGACACCTATCATCAAAGGTTTTAAAGCTTACCTAAAATTAGAGCGTAATCTCTCGCCTAATTCTATAGAAAACTATATCCGAGATGTGCAAAAACTAGTTGATTTTTTAGTCCTTCATCAATATGAACTAAAGGCAAAAGAAGTACAATCCACCCACTTACGAGACTTTATCAAATGGATTAATGAAATAGGATTAGGGGCCAATTCACAAGCTAGAATTATCTCTGGCGTGAAAGCATTCTATAAATTTTTACTGGTCGAAGATATTATTGATGAAAATCCTACTGCCATTTTGGATAGCCCAAGTTTACACAGAAAAATCCCCGAAGTATTGGCGTATGATGAAATTCAAGCAATGATGGCAACGATTGACTTGAGTCATGCCCATGGGGTAAGAAATCGAGCGATGCTAGAAACCTTGTATGCTTGTGGGCTGCGTGTGAGTGAATTGATTACGCTAAAACTTTCCAATTTTTATAAAGAAGTGGGTTTTATAAAAGTTATTGGTAAAAATAACAAGGAGCGAATTGTGCCGATTGGAGAAGAAGCGATTAAACATATTGGCTTTTATATTAAAGGTGTCCGAAATCACCAAAAAAATATTCATAAGGAACACGCTAATTTTTTATTTCTCAATCGAAGGGGTAAAAAATTAAGTCGTATCATGGTTTTTAATATTGTGAAAGAAGCAGCGGCTTTAGCAGCCATTCAAAAAAATGTGAGTCCGCATACTTTTCGACATTCTTTTGCCACGCATCTGGTGGAAGGTGGTGCAGATTTGAAAGCGGTACAAGATATGCTAGGCCATGAATCTATTACGACCACTGAAATTTATACCCACCTTGATACGGAGTATTTGCGGTCTACTATTTTGAGTTTTCATCCGCGTAATCAGAAGAAGTCTATTAAGGAAAAAGAGTAAGAAAACTATGAGTTCTATGTGTTTGTTTTCACTATGTGACTAATGTGGTTAAACAAATACCAACTAAAAGAACGTTTATTTAAAATAAATTCCCACCAAAAAAAATAGATACTGCATCTTTATTTATAGGAAGATACTATTTCTTGATTTTCCTTGCTAACTTTGATATTCAAAATACTTTATGGCACCACATTTTACCTATTGCGTGCCTAAAAACATAAAAGATTTATGAAACTACAACACAATTTAAATTTCAAAACCTACTGGAAAGGGCTTTTTGCTTTGGCGATTGCTGCCTTTATTTGTACCAGTTGTTCGGAGGAAGCGCGTAGTCGCCTTTCTGCCAAAGCCAATGCCTTTGGGAAGGCTAATCATGTGGTTGTTATTGCAGACAAAGATGTTTGGGAAGGAGAAGTAGGCGATACTTTTAGGTTTTATTTTTCTTCTGCCTTCTTAATTTTACCTCAACCAGAACCTATTTTAGACCTTAAGCATTTTACTCCTTTGGATCTTGAAAAAGACCCCATTAGAAAGGAATTACGGACCTATATTTATCTCAGTGACATCACAGATAAATCATCCCCGACCGCTGCGCTAATGCAAGAAGATGTAGGCTCAGAAAGAATTTTGAGTGCTAAACAGGGAAAAGGATATGCTAACATCCAAAAGAAGGATAAATATGCCTTGGGACAACTGAATGTCTTTATGTATGGGACGAGTAAAGAGACCCTTTTAGCTAATATCAAAAATAATTATTCGACCATCCTAAAACGTATCAAAGAAGAAGATGAAGAATTGATAGCAGCCAATGTTTATGCGGGTGGACAGAGTAGAAAAGTAGAAGAAAATATCAATGAATCTATGGGCATTAAATTAAAAATTCCTGCAGATTATTTTGTAGCGATGGAAGAAGAAAATACCATGTGGATTCGGAAAATGACAAAAGAATTCAGTAGTAATATTCTCCTTCATAAACTTCCCTACACGGCAAAAGAACAGCTAAGTTATGAAGGTATTAAGTCCTTGAGAGACACGATTACCCGACAATATGTTTCTTCTGATGTCAGAGAATCTTATATGCTAATCAATGACCAAGACTTACCTATGTTTGTCAAAAACGTAGACTTCAATAACCTCTTTGCTGTAGAAGCTAAAGGCATTTGGGAATTGAACAATGATTATATGGGTGGTCCATTTATTAGCTATTTGGTCCATAACCCTGAGAGTAACGAACTCTTTTTATTAGACGGATTTATCTTTGCGCCAAGCAAAAAGAAGCGAGAATTGATGCAGTATTTGAAGCATATTTTGAATACGGTGGAGATTTAAACGATGAACGATGAACGATGAATTCGTTAAATAAGAAAAAGCCCATCAAATTGATTTTGATGGGCTTTTTTATAGTTGCTTTTAAGAGTATGTCTAAAAAAGCATTTAATTCGATTTGTAGTTCGAATATTCTTCTTTGATAAATTTCTGTAATTCGTCTACACTATTAAACTGTTCAAAAATTTCTTTGAACTTGCTGTTTTTAGTACTGCTAGAAGGCACTACATAGCTAAAAACATCTTTATCGGTAATTTCCTCGCCACTTAAGATAATCAATCGTTCTACGACGTTTCTCAATTCTCTAATATTACCCGTCCAATTGACATTCTGCAAAGCAGTAACCGCTTCTTTTGATGCTTTTTTGACGGCAATTCCGTACTCTTGGCAAATAATTGAGATAAAGTGCTGTACCAAATCAGGTATATCTCCTCGTCTATTATTCAATGGCGGCACGTCTATAATGATAACCGCAAGACGGTGGTATAAATCTTCTCTAAAACGACCCGCTGCTATCTCTGCTCTCAAATCCTTGTTCGTTGCCGCTAAGACTCTAACGTCTACTTTGATTTCCTTGTCGCCACCAACTCTGGTAATTTTGCTTTCTTGTAGTGCTCTCAATACTTTGGCCTGCGCTTTTAAGCTCATGTCTCCAATCTCATCCAAAAAGATAGACCCGCCATTCGCTTGCTCAAACTTCCCCACTCTATTTTTGTGAGCGCCTGTAAAAGACCCTTTTTCGTGTCCAAACAATTCACTTTCTATCAATTCCGATGGAATCGCTGCACAGTTTACCTCAATAATTGGGTGTTCCGCACGATGACTTTTTTGGTGAATCCAACGAGCGACCAATTCTTTACCAGAACCATTCGGTCCTATTACTAGCACTCTAGCATCTGTTGGAGCTACTTTTTCTATATCTTCTTTGACTTTGGCAATGGATGGAGATTCGCCGATGATTTCTTGGGTTTTGCTTTTGGAAACTTTCTTCCGCAAAACTTTTGTCTCAGAAATCAAACTAGACTTATCCATTGCATTACGCAAAGTAATCAACATCCTATTTAAATCTGGTGGCTTCGAAATAAAATCGAAAGCTCCTTTTTTTACGGCATCTACTGCTGTGTCGATGTTGGCATGACCAGAAATCATTACCACTGGCGTATCTGGTGCCAGTAGTTGAATCCGCTCCAAAGCATCCATCCCATCCATCTTAGGCATCTTAATATCCATTACCACTACATCATACTGTGCTCTTTTAAGTTTGACTAAACATTCCAAGCCGTCACCAGCTTCGTCTACGTCATACTTCTCGAATTCAAGAATTTCCCGAAGCGTTCTTCGGATACTCTGTTCATCATCAACGATT
>CALLVC010000301.1 GCA_938010785.1 uncultured Saprospiraceae bacterium | reverse complement strand
GAGTTTAATAAAGATTCTGCTTCTTTGAAGCGTAAAATAGCTAATCGGTCCTTATAAATTTAAGGGTTTTCTTATAAAAATGGAAAACCTATTCTTATTGTTGATTTGATTGGACATCGAGTCCAATCAAATCAAAAAAGGTTTTTAAAGGGTGAGCTAAAATAGATTTTTTATAAATTTTGCCGTTCGATACGGCAAAATTTATTAGGAACGCTTAGTATGGAATTTTTATAAGAAAACCCTTTAAGTCTCTTTTCAATTTTTATTTGTATAGGTCGAATTCATTCGTTGCTAAAAAAGTATGGTGTTAAAATAATCGACGAATAAATTTGTCGTTGCCTTTAAAACTATTGCCCTAAAAATTTAATTAAAGAGAAAAATATGATTGCCACCATAAAAAAGAAATTAGGCGTTCTTCGGTCCATTGCTACCTACTACTGGAAACCTTTTAATAAAAGAAGACTGGCTAATTTTTACAAAGACTTTGTAAAAGCAGGAGATTTATGTTTTGACATTGGCGCGCATTTGGGCAATCGAACGAATGCTTGGAGTGCTATCGGTGCTAAAGTAATTGCCGTTGACCCACAGCCTCAATGCTTAGCCTATTTAAATAAAAAATTTGGTAAGGATGAACTAGTAACCATTTTATCTAAGGCAGTAGGAGATAAGTCTGGTTTTGCGGATTTACACATTAGTCAATTGACCCCGACGATTAGTACTTTAGCGGATAAAGATTGGCGACAAAAAATGGAGGAGGCGACTTCTTTTAAAGTGAATTGGGAAGAGACGGTCAAAGTGGAAGTAGTGACCTTAGACCAATTGATAGCGGAATATGGAATGCCTGATTTTTGTAAAATTGATGTAGAAGATTTTGAAATTCAAGTGCTCAAAGGATTATCTCAGCCTATTCCTAGTTTGTCGTTAGAATATTTTGTCCCAACCTTAGAAAGAGTATATGAATGCATTGACCAATTAGCCACTTTAGGCGACTACGAATACAACTGGTCTTTCGGAGAATCACAAGTGCTGAATAGCGAAAAGTGGTTGTCCGCAGAGGAAATGAAAGCTGTTTTTGATACTTATACAAAAGCCGACCGTTCTGGGGATATTTATGCTCGGTTAGTTTAATGAGGATATTCAAATCAATATTTTATTACCCATCCAAGCCCTTTGTCCAGTAAATCTCCTTTTCGTAATTCGTCAAAAAAAGTAGGACTATCGGCAAAAGGAACCTCGTCCGTAATATGCTGGTCAAAAATAGGATGCTTCAACAATTCCCAAACCACCTTTTTTCGTCTTGCATAGTCCCATCTCGCGGATTTTGAAAAAGGGATATGCCCAACTTGAGAACTTATAATTTGTTTTCGCTGCTGGTGAAAACTAGCACCTAGTGACACTTCTACCTGTTTTGTGCCATACCAACTCAATTCTATTATTTTACCTTCCATTCCAACGGCTTCAATACAGGCTTGTAGACCTGCCGAAGTGCCTGATGTATGAAAACTATAATCTAGACCTTTCAAGTTAGTGGAATTTACAATAAACCCCATTTCTTTTGCTAGTTGGATGCGATAAGTATTTTTTTCTATTATGACGACTTCAACCGCAGGCATGAAGGAGAGTAACCTTGCAACTAAACCGCCAATCATCCCAAAACCACAAACCACCACCTTATCACCCATACTTACACCACTATCCCAAATAGCATTTAAAGCTGTTTCCACATTGCTAGCCAATGCAGCTCTTTTGGCTGGTATTTCTTTGGGAACAATGCTAAAAGACAATCTTTCTGTTTGTAATAAATCTTGATGAGGATGTAAAAGATGAACCAGCTGCCCTGCTAAATCACCTTTGCTAAGGACTTGCCCAACTAAAGAATACCCGTATTTGATAGGAAACTCAAACCCGCCATCCATACTAGGTACTACCATTGATTGATGCATTGAACTCGGTACTTTCCCCTTAGCGACTAAACATTCTGTACCTGTGCTAATCAGCGAATACAAACTTTTTATCAATAAATAATCTTGTCCAAACTTGTCTAAGTAAGCTGTTTGTAGACTAGATTTGGTTTCAGAAATATGCCAAAGAGAAGTAGTAGTCATGTTGAATGATGAATGAGCGCTCCCGAAGGGTGAAAGCCCAGTGGACTTTCAAGCGAAAGAACCACGGAGTGGGAGGGCGGATGAACGATGAATTCGTTATTTTAGCTAATTTACCACTAACCATTAACCACTTACAAAAAGCCAGTAAACATCATGCTATCTCCAAAAGGTAAAAAATTGTATTCTTGGAAACTAATGGCTTCTTTAACACGCTCAATATTAGGTAAAGTAATACTTGCTTTGCCTGAGCCAAAAATCATTGGTGCAATATGTAATTGTAAAATATCAACTGCTTTGGAATTGACAAAATTAGAAGTAGTTTTTGCGCCACCTTCTATGTATACGGAATGAATGCCGAATTGAAATAACTTTTCAAGAATTGCCAGTGGTTTAATGCCATATTTAGGGCACATAGTTGGAAGCACTATAGATTCTAATGGAGCAGAAACCCTTAATTTTTCTTTACCAAAAACAAAGATTTTTTCGTTAGAGCAGGTTAATAAACTTTTAAAATCACTATTTGGATTCCCTAGTACAATTCTTACTGGATTTTTTCCATTAACATGGCGGACATTTAACTTAGGGTTATCTGCTTCGACTGTTCTACTTCCGATTAAAACACCATCACAAAGGGCACGCATCCGATGGGCATGAATCAAATTTTCTGAATTCCCTATCCATTTTGAATCGCCCGTATTAGTTGCAATTTTTGCATCCAAGGTTTGAGCAAAATGAGTAATGGTAATCGCTCTTTTTAGTCTTTTAGCTTTAAGTGAAAGAAAACAATAAGGCAAATATTTTTTAAAAAAAAGTACTTCCTTTTCTGTTAGTCCTTTTCGATTGTATAGCGTAATATTTCCAGCTGCTGTTAATAAGAATGTGGGAATATCTATTGATGGGGTTGTGGTGTCTCTTTCACAATGGATTAGTAACAGGTTAGATAAATCAGTAGGAACCTCATTAATGAATACGGCGCCTGTTGCTCTATTTATCCAGAAGGTATGGATAGGGCTATTGAAAGCAGCTATGGCTTCCTTCAAATTGAGGATGGCATTCCAAATGTTTTCCAATTATACACTTTACTAAATGAATATAAGTTTGCGCGAAATTAGGGATTAATTCGACTTTAAGGTAAGACTAAGTGTTAAAATCCTGTAAAAATTGATAGATTTTGTCTATCCCTTGACGGATGCTGCTTTTAATTTATAAAAGAAAGATAGCCCAAAAGATAAGCTCACCAAGATAGCTGAAAGGTAGAGGATAACGAGGTATATATATGCTGGTAGAATAAAAGGACTTAGCAAACTAATGAATAATAAAGCAGCAGCATATTTTCCGATTGGATTTTTGGGGATGGGTAAATCTTGCCAGCCTAAGCCTAATAACAATAGTTCATAGCCATAATGCAAATAACCAATACCTAAAAACCAGAATGGAACTTCATATTTTAGCACTAAGATAAAAGAGAGCAATAATACAAAATAGGCATCTACTGTTTTATCGAATAAAGCACCTATTTCACTAACCTGCTTATACTTTCTAGCCAAATACCCATCTAATCCATCCAATAAAATAGCTAATCCGAATAGAAAAAAAATAACTATTTCTGGCACTTGAAAGACCACTAGGGCGGTAATGGCACTTAGTAAAAATCTAAAAGCCGTTATTTGATTTGCATAACTGTTTAAGTTGTTCGTGCTTTCTGAATTGGAAGGTCTGGAGGCATTGTAACTTGAACAAAAAAGATAACAAAAAGAACTAAATGCAACCAATGGCAACCAAAAAACAGATTGGGTGTTAATTGCTAATAATAGTGCAAGGGTCATTACAATCGCATTGCTTATTATCCATTTTGTATTTGTTCGGTTCAATTATTTTTTACTTTTAGGTTTTCCTATATCTTTTAAAAAAGGCAATGCTAAAAAAAAGTCATCTATTTTATGCTATCTTATGTTGGATATTCTTCTTTTTGTTGAATAGCTTGCTTTTTTTTCCTGCATATGGAGTTGATTGCCAATTACATCCAGCGCTATCATCCACTGAAATGAGGGAGAATTGGTGGCAACCCTTTTTAGTTGGCAATTATCAATTATTCTTTCAATTATGTGGGGATTTTCTACTCTTATTGCTTCCTGTTTTATTTTTCAAAAAAGAACATTGGTTTAAAAAAATCTACTTCCCTATAGCTGCTTTGGGGTATTTGTTTTTGTTATACTATAATATTTACCTTGAAGGATATAAAGGCATGTATTCAGTACATCCTATTTTTGAGAATGATTGGGTGATTATCAAAGAAATATTGCCTACTTTCCTTAGAGAAATTTCTGTCAAAGGTAGTACCTATTTGATTGGTGTGTTGGTCTTTTTACTGGTTTCTATGCTAATTTTTATAAGCACCCTCTTCTTGCAAAAGCAATTGATTGTTTATAAAAAATATCCTTTATTTTGGTTGCTTGGCGGTATGTTTTCACTATTTGTTTTTTTGATAAAACCAAATACAGCTACTTTAGCCATCAATCGTAATGTAGAACTATCTTCCGAGGATAGAGGAATTCAGGCGATTGATACACTGATAGATTCGAGTCAAGTGTCCTATTTACATTGGATTTACCCAGATATTCAGACTAGTGCTACATTGGACAGAAAAGACCATTTAGGACATTTGGAGAAAAGATGGATTTATGATTTTTATAAAAATAAGAAACTAGTTCATAAACCAAATATCTTTCTAATTTTTGTAGAATCTTATGGTGGAGTGGCTGCTTTATCAGACTATTGCTACGAACGGTATGGGGATTTAACTACTCAACTCACCAACGAATTGGATAGTGCAGGCTGGCATATCGCTTCCAATTATTCTAAATCGACGGTGATAGGTGGCCGGTCTTGGTTGGCAATGACCACCGCTATGATTGGTGCTAGGGTAGAGGACCAAATTCAATACAGCGAATTGATTAAAAATCGACAGAGCTATCCACATATGGTTGACTTTTTCAATTTGCAAGGTTATGAAACGGTTAGAGCATCAACCATGCGTATCCGTCGGTCGGATATGGATACTTTGAACATGATTACTATCCCTAATCGGTTTTGGAAATTTGATGAACGTTACTTTTATCCAGACATTCCTTATAAAGGCTATCAATATGATTTGTATGGCGGTATTCCTGACCAATATACTTTGAGTTACATGACGGATGAAATTTTGAATAAAAAAGAAAAACCATTTTTTTACACTTCTATTACGATGAACTCGCATGGGCCTTGGCATCATAAAATGCCACCGATTGTGGAAGATTGGCGAACCTTAAATACGATGAAAAAACCTTTTGGCGATGCCACTATTGGTAAGGATATGCGCATTGATAGCTATTGGACGGCGATTGATTACCAATTAAAGATGTTGACGAACTATATCAAGCAAAAAGGAAGAGATGATAGTATTTACATTATCATCGGTGACCACAATCCAGGTGGATTAGAATGGAAGCTGTATAATCGTTTTAACAAATGGGCGACACCGATTCACATTATTAGCAAGGATGATATTTTTGTCAATTCTTTTCATCAACATGGATTTACACAAGGCATTCAGGTAGATACTTCTCAATTTACTATTATGCGACATATGGGGCTTTATTCTTTATTGACTCGGCAATTATTAGAAAATTATGGAGCCGAAGCTGAAGTGTTGCCCGATTATTTACCTTGGGGCTTGTGATTAAAGAAGTGAGTAATTGTCATTTTGCTTATCATTACTTTGCCCTCCTTAACCAAAAAAAAATAGACTTTTATCTATTTTCTTTGTTGATACATCCACAATTTCCT
This sequence comes from uncultured Saprospiraceae bacterium, assembly GCA_938010785.1. Classification (GTDB taxonomy): domain Bacteria; phylum Bacteroidota; class Bacteroidia; order Chitinophagales; family Saprospiraceae; genus JAFMDF01. The sequence goes on along the minus strand of CALLVC010000301.1, from coordinate 8,866 downwards.
ACTTTGTGGATTATGAAAACTCAACTTTTAAAACATGCTTGGCTTGAATTTCGTCGTTCGCCCACTTTAACTCGAAACATTGTTCAGACGATTTTTATTGGTCTTTTTGCACTGTATTTTATCCTATTAATGATGGGAGCTGCGGTTGCTTTACGGCCAATACTCAAAGACATGTTTCCTGAACAGGACCTTTTACTCGTAACAGGAGGATTGATTGGTTATTATTTTGTTACGGATATATTGATGCGTTATTTTATTCAGAAATTCCCAGCATTAGCGGTCAAACCTTATTTGCCCTTACCTTTTAAGAAAAGTGGTTTGAGTCATTACGTGTTATTTCGGTCATTGGGCAGTTTTTTTAATATTTTGCCTCTTTTCTTTTTAGTCCCTTTCTTTTTCAAAGAAATTATACCTGCTTATCCAGCCGTAGCTTTGAATTTTGCGCTCTTTACAGTTGGGATGGTGCTATTAAATAATTACCTTTCGCTTGGAATCAGTAAATATATGTCCGCTCGAAGTAATTGGGCAGGTATCATTATTGTTGGGGTGATGCTTATTTTTTATTTGGAGTATGAAGGTTATTTTTCCTTATTTAATTATTTGAAAGATGGAGTTGCGCTAGTTTTATCCAGCCCACTATTAAGTAGTATTCCTTTGCTATTAGCTAGTAGTCTTTATCTTTTTCTTCATCGTTTCTTTAGAGAAGAACTCTACCTAGAAAAAACACAAAGTCAACAAAACCTAATGGGGGCTAATCTTTCCGTCGATTGGTTTGACCGTTTTGGAGATGCAGGGAAATTAATGGATTTAGAACTGAAATTAATCTTGCGTTCTAAGCGTGCAAGGGCTTATTTGATAACGAGTGTGCTATTTATGCTATACCCACTTTTTTTCATGTCAATGGGAGATAGTATCATGGAGAGTCCATATATGTTATTGATTATTGGCTTGTTTTTAACGGGCATGGTCGGCATTAATCACGGCCAGATTTTATTGTCTTGGAATAGTTTACATTTTGATTTGTTGATGTCAAGAGGACACACCATTCACGATATTTTTAAAGCAAAATATTACTTTTTAGCTTTGGCTTGTTTGCTATTTTTTGCGATTAGTATACCTTATGTATTGCTTAATCCTAAAATTCTCTTGTTTTCGATAACGATGCTCTTGTATAATTTGGCATTTTCTCTTTTTGCGTATCTCTTCCTTGCAAGTTATACCGCTTTAAGAGTTGACCCAAATGAAGGTGGAGCTTTTAGTTTTGATGGTTTTGGTGTTGCCCATTACCTCATTATGTTTCCTATCATGTTTTTTCCTTTTTTACTTTATTTTATTGGAGACAAATTCGGCGGACAGCTGGGCGGACTTCTAGCTATTGCTATTCCAAGTATCTTAATGCTTATTTTTTATAAAAGTCTATTAAGTGGGGTCGTTAAAAATTTTAGAAAACATCGACATAAAATTGCTGCGGCATTTCGTCAATAGTTTAGCGAAGGGCTGAGGACTGAGGGCGAAGGTCCAATATCATGCAACTAAGGATTATTGAAGAAAAAATTAACTCCAGTTTCAATCTCAAAGTCAAAAACTAACATTAGGGCGAACGCAAAGTTGTTTTAATAGTATGTAATCGACTGATAAAAATTGGAAACTTTTGAAATATTGGTTTGAAGATGCAATCAAAGGCCGTCAGGCTAAGGGCATTAAAAGAAAGAGATACTTTGAAAGTATCGCTTTCTAAGTGTTCCTAGCAGGTGATACTTTCAAAGTATCACCTGCTTTTGGCTAAAAAACGCATAACCTGACGACCTTAGATACAATCTTCAAACATCGACTATCAATTTTTCAAAGGCTTATTATATTACGATTTTGACTTTTCGTTTGCCCTAAATCTAACATAGAAACTTTTTGACTTTCAAATTAAAACTTATAATAAAAATTGGCTAAGGACTTAGCATAAAATGGGTAACCCAACCCTTTGCCCTAAGCCCTCCGCCCTAAACCAATATCATGCTAACAATCAATAATTTAAGAAAAGTATATAATCGAACAGAAGTTTTAAATATTCCTGAATTGACTTTTGAAAAAGGGGAAATCATTGGCATTGTTGGGAACAACGGCGCAGGGAAGACTACTTTATTTAGTGCTATTTTAGATTTAATTCAAGTCTCTGCGGGGACCATCACTTCTAAAGGAAATGATGTCAGTCAAACGGAAGATTGGAAAAAATATACTGCCGCTTTTTTAGACGAAGGCTTTTTAATTGGTTTTTTAAGACCAGAGGAATATTTTGAATTCGTTGGTAAATTACATAATCTTACTGATTCTACAACATTGGAGTTTGTCCAACAGTTTGAGTCTATTTTTAACGGAGAAATTTTAGGAAAGAAAAAATATATTCGAGACTTGTCTAAAGGAAATCAAAAAAAGGTAGGTTTAATTTCTGCCCTTATTGGTGACCCCGAATTAGTCATTTGGGATGAACCCTTTTCTAATTTAGACCCTTCTACTCAATTGAGAGTCAGAGGTTTGATTGAGGATTATAGCGCCAATAAAACTTTTTTAATCAGTAGCCATGATTTGAATCATATTGCTGAAGTGTGTACTCGAATCGTGATTTTAGACCATGGAAAAATAGTTAAAGATGTGCTGCGGTCGGAGATAAGTAAGGAGGCTTTGGTAGCGTTTTTTACGCCAGCGTAACTGGATACTGGATACTCGTTCTATCCGAGCCAGCATCCAGCATCTAGCCTACAAATCAAACTTAATCCCTTGTGCTAAAGGAACGGTTGTACTATAATTAATGGTATTCGTCTGTCTTCGCATATAAGCTTTCCATGCATCGGAGCCACTTTCTCGACCGCCACCTGTTTCTTTTTCTCCACCAAAAGCACCGCCAATTTCTGCGCCTGAAGTACCAATATTTACATTAGCAATCCCACAATCTGAACCTGCTACGGATAAAAATAATTCGGCTTCTCGCAAGTCATTGGTCATAATAGCTGAAGATAAACCTTGAGGCACATTATTTTGGATAGCAATCGCTTCTTCCAATTCTGTATATTTTAATAAATACAAAATAGGAGCAAAGGTTTCTGTTTTGACAATCGCTGCATCATTGGCAATTTCCGCAATAGCTGGCTTTACATAGCAACCACTATCGTAAATACCTCCTGATAATACACCTCCTTCTACGACCATTTTTCCTCCTTCCGCTTTAATGGCTTCAATTGCTTTTGAATAGGAAGCCACGGCATCAGTATCAATCAATGGGCCGACATGATTGTTTTCATCTAAAGGATTCCCAATCTTTATTTGTTGGTAGGCTTTGACCAATTTGTCTTTTACTTTATCATAAATAGATTCGTGAATAATCAATCGTCTAGTAGAGGTACAACGTTGTCCGCAAGTCCCTACTGCACCAAATACTGCTCCGATTAGTACGGCTTCTAAATCTGCTTTTGGAGAAATGATGATGGCATTGTTTCCTCCTAATTCTAGTAAGGATTTACCCATTCTAGCTGCAACGGTTGCCCCTACAATTTTACCCATTCTTGTACTTCCAGTGGCAGAGATTAAGGGGATACGCTCATCTTTCGTCAACATTTCACCAACTCTATAATCACCGTTTATCATACAACTTACGCCTTCTGGGACGTTATTCTCTTTTAATACTTGGTGGAAAATATTTTGACAAGCTACTGCACATAATGGTGCTTTTTCTGATGGTTTCCACACACAAACATCTCCACAAACTAGGGCTATCATAGAATTCCAAGACCAAACTGCCACAGGGAAATTGAAAGCAGAAATAATTCCTACAATACCCAAGGCATGCCATTGTTCGAACATCCGATGATTGGGCCGCTCTGAATGCATAGACAAACCATATAATTGACGAGATAGGCCTACTGCAAAATCACAAATGTCAATCATTTCTTGTACTTCTCCCCAGCCTTCTTGTAGACTTTTGCCCATTTCGTAAGACACCAATTGCCCTAAGGCTTCTTTGTTAGCACGTAAAGCTTCGCCGTATTGTCGGACAATTTCTCCACGCTTGGGGGCTGGCATGGTTCTCCAAGTTTTAAAGGCTGCTTGAGCGGTGGCTATGACTTGGTCATATTCTGCCCGTGTCGTTTTACTCACACTGCCTATAAATTCCCCATCGACAGGAGAGAAAGATTTGATGTATTTGCTAGAATTGGTGGACTCCAAGCCTGTAGAGGTTCCAGCATTGTATTTTTTGAGGCCTAATTTTTTTAAAAACGATTTATCCATTTTTGGAAGGTTTATAAGGTGATAAGGTTTATGAGGTTTATGAGGTAATAAGGTTATGAGGTTTATAAGGTAGTGCGGTTTTATAGAGATAAATGTTATACGGGGAGTAAAGGTATAAAGGTTAAGTAAATTTTTGCCTTTCCGCCCTTCCGCCTTTCCTCCGCAAAGATAGTTTTTCAAAAAGATTTTATTGGGAGAATTTATTTTGTTTTTAAAAAAGGTTAAAATTGCCGTACTTTAGCTATATATACTGCAAACGGGATAAAAGAGTGATTTTGAGATAGGACAGAAGCCAGACCGAAAAATTACATTTTTCTGTCAGAAGTCAGATTTTACAGATTCTAAAAAAAATGATTATCAGCTATTTAAGCTTAAATTATCTGGCTTCTGACAGTCATCGAAGATAACGGTCTGACTTCTGACCTCTAAAATCGTTTTCACAAATTTATCCCGTTTTAAGTATAGTAACTGCAAACAACAAAACACATGGAAGAGTTGACAAATCAAGAAGTAGCTCCTAAAAAAGAATTTCCGCTCTATATCAAAGCTTTTATCATCTTGGTAAAAATAGTAGGCTATGCTACGGCTTTTGCTTTAGCCACTGGTATACTTAGCTATATTATCATTTCATTAATGCCAAATTTTAATACAGAGGTCCTCGAAACTGGTGATTTGACGGATTGGCAATCAAATATCTTTATTCAGGGTGGTATGCTAACAGGCACTTTTTTGGTCACTTATGCCTTTCGGGTAGGGATAGATAATTTACCATTTGCTACTGTTGGCTTACAATTTAAAAATGTGTTGGGTAACCTGCTGAGTGGGGCTACTTATGCTATCGGTATTTTAGGACTTTCTTTTGGTATTTTATATTTGCTGGGGGCAGTACAAATAGAGGCTGTTCAGTTCGAGCCAGTAGGCCTTTTAGGCTATTTATTATTGTTTTTGTTAGCGGCATTGGTAGAAGAATTGGTGGTACGAGGCTATATGATTCCTTTGATTGCCAAGGATTTTCATTTTATGGGAGCTATTATTATTTCCTCTTTGGTATTTGCCGCTTTGCATATGGCGAATGCTCATTTTACTTGGTTGAGTTTTGCCAATATCTTTTTAGGTGGCTATTTATTAGGCCTTATTTTTTATAAAAAACAAGAGTTATATACCCCACTTGGTCTGCATTGGATTTGGAATTATTTTCAAGGAAATGTGCTTGGATTTGGAGTCAGCGGCTTTCAAGTGGAAAGTATTTTATCGGTTAGTCAAAGTGGTCCTGATTGGTTGTCGGGTGGGGAGTTTGGTTTAGAAGGGTCAGTTGTTACGACTGTTCTTTTGTTGATTGTTTCTGTTTATTTGACTTATAAATGGTATGAGGAGATGACGCTGCAACAGGCGTAGGTCGTAGCCTAATGCACGGTAGGGAAAGAGAGAGGTTCTTATACAGTATTGAAAATACTCGTCATAGTTACGGTTATGTCTGCGTTTTTCGCCTTGTCCAAAGAAAAATGACTTCGCAAAAATTGGGCATCTTATTTATTTTCAATTCCTTTAAAAAAGACCAAATGAAAATAATGACATCAAAAAAATCATCAGGTCGTTATCAGTCCAAAATAGTCGTTTTTATAGTGTCCATATTTTTCATCGTTTCCTCATACCCGATTTCATAAATCTCTCTGTATTTATTAAAAGCAAAAGGATGATAATCGTGTAATTTCTTGGGTTCTATGATTTGTGTACAAAGCGCTAGTTGCATTTCTGTATTGGAAGCAATCGTCATCTCAAAACAACGCATCCCTATTTCCATTAAATTATCGACTTCTTTATTAGTGACGGCAACATTGGGCATAACATTCACCCCAATAATTTTATCACAACAAGCATACAATGGTTCTGCTGGTAAATTGAGCATCAAGCCACCATCTACATAAGTTGAACCATTCATTCTAACCGCCTGAAAAACAATAGGAATAGAGCAAGAAGCTACCACTACATTATATAATTCTCCTGCATTTCTAACTTCTAGTTTGCCCGCAGTCAAGTTACAAATAGCTAAGTGCAAAGGCTTTTTTAGCGACTCAAAACTATCCACAGGAATGACTTCTGCGAGTGCTTCCTTAAGTTTAGTTAATTTAGTTAAGCCCACCGTAGGTAACCCTATTCGTACTACTTTCAACACATTGCTATTTTCTACCACAAAATCTAAAATTTCATCAGGTGACTTCCCCGCCGCATACAAGGCACCAACAATAGACCCCGCACTTGTCCCAGAAATACAATCTGGATAAATCCCATTTTCTTCCAACGCTTTTAATACACCTATATGGGCAATTCCTCTTGCACCTCCGCCAGCTAAAGCAATACCTAACTTATGTGGATTGTCGTGATTCATTTATAAAAGGCTTATTTAAAATTTTGCAAAGGTAAGGGGAATGGGGGAGAGGTGGAAGGCGGAGAGGTGGAGAGGAGGAAAGGTGGAAAGAACAATTCCTAGTAATATGCATGTTAGCCCATGCCTCGGGCTATAGTGCAAAGTCCTCCCGGCAATTATACACTTTTAGGACACAGAGTCCACGAAGAAGACACAAAGATTCAGAGACCTGATTTTATAACTTTGAGAACGCTGTGTCTTCTTCGGTGTATGTTGTATCCAATTCTATTTTTTATAGTAGTATAACTTCCACATTTTTTCTGGCAAAATTATTATTTCTCCTAGCCTGACCTCACGTTTCTATTCTTTAAGCGACCCTTAGCAAAAATTATACAGCAATTGTTAAAAAAATCCTAGGATTTCCCTTGTAAAGGCTAGAGAATGATGCAGGAATTGGGAAAGGCACATGTGCACTAAAAGAAGGCTTGTTTTTGACCAAAAATCAATATTCATACATCGTAAAGCCGTTTCAGATAGGCAGTTTTACGATGTATGATTTATCATGCCCCAATTCGCTCCAATAACCATCCTTTCTCCGCTACATTTCGAGTCCCGACAATTTCTGTATGTAGTGCTATTTTTTGTGCGGAATTCATCCCTTCCAAAGCAATAAATTTTAAGCAAGGGTTGGAGAAAGAAGAGCTAAAAGCCTTCCAAATAGAATTGATACTCAAAAAATTAGTTACTCATGAACTTCCTATCATTAGCGTCGAACCACTCCCAAAAGAACCTTTGGAAATAGTCTTTCCAAAAGTAGTCATCGACGATGTAATTGTATATCAACAGGAACAACTATCCCCTTCAACTTTCACGATTAGGGATGAACAATATTACATGAATACCCCTTCGAATTTGCTAAACCCAAAGTCTCCTGGATAACATAGATTAGGTTGGAAATTGTCTTAATTTATTATACCTTAGTTTTTTCAATATATATTGCTTTTTCTATTTCCTTAAGTAGAAAATATCAGACATAAACTATTTATTAAAAGTGACGTTTTAATAGGGTCAATTTTGATAAAGAAATCACCCACTGAAAAAACTTTATAAATTGCTCAGAATCAAAGAATTAACGTACAAATTATTTTTCATGAAGAAAAGAGGCGTATTTTTATTAGCCCTATTAGCAGGGGTTATTGGCTATGGTGCATGGTGTGCAGACGAAGTCAATCCAGATAAAGAAAAGCTAGTTTTGGGGACCTTACTAGCCGTAATGGACCAAGTACATTTTAAACCACCAAGTTTAGATGATGACTTTTCCAAAAAAGCGTTTAAAAAATATTTGAACGATTTGGATGGGACCAAGTGGTTTTTTACGCAAGCAGAAGTAGATCAACTAAAAGCTTACGAATTAGAGATTGATAACCAAGCAGAGGAGGGAGATTTGACCTTTTTTGATTTATCCGTTACCTTATTGGATAAAGCCATTACTCGAAGTGAGGGGATTTATAAAGAATATATCGACTACGATTTTGATTTTGATTTAAAAGAGGAATTAGAATTGGATGGAGACAAGAAGCCGTTTCCAAAAGACGAAGCAGCACAAAAAGAGTACTGGCGCAAGTATTTAAAATATCAGATAGTTTCTCAGTTGGATGAAAAATTAGATGCGCAAGAAGATAAAGACGCAGCCGATAAAAAATCCAAAGAAGAGCTAATTGCGGAAAGTAAAAAAGAAACGAAAGAGTTATATGATGGCATTTTTGAGCGAATCAATGAGATGCGTCGGTCAGATAGATTTGAGGCTTATTTGAACGCATTTGCCAATTTATACGACCCTCATTCTGTTTATTTTAGTCCAAAAGGAAAGCAAGATTTTGACATTCGCATGGGAGGGAAGCTAGAAGGTATCGGCGCAAGATTAGGCGAAGATGGAGACTATGTAAAAATAGCTTCTATCGTTCCAGGTGGCCCTTCTTACCAAGGAAAAGAACTAGAGGCAGGTGATGTGATACAGGTGGTGACTCAGGAAGGTGAAGAAGGAGTAAACATTAAAGGTATGCGGATTGATGATGTGGTTTCTATGGTTCGAGGCAAAAAAGGAACGGTGGTTATTTTGACCGTTAAAAAGAAAGATGGTACTATCAAAGACATTAGAATAGAAAGAGACGAAATCATTCTAGATGTCGCCTATGCACGTTCTGCTGTCATGGAAGTGGAAGGCAC
>CALLVC010000300.1 GCA_938010785.1 uncultured Saprospiraceae bacterium | reverse complement strand
CCTTTTTCGATGTAGGGCATTAAGGCTTTTGCTGCTTTATCTAAATCTAATTGCTGACCGCCTCTTTCCATATCAGCCACTTGCCAAAGACCTGTGAGGATTTTGGATATTTTGAAGTCGGGGGTTAGTTGGGTGTGTTTTGAAGTCATATTTTTAATAATTGATTATTTTAATTCAAGATTGCGGTGGATTGGGAAAACTGGTAGCACAGAATTTATTCTGTTTTGTCGAAGGACTTTAGTCCGAGCAACTGTTAAAATCAAGGTCTGAAGACCTTGAAACAGGACAGGCTAAAGCACTGTGCTACCAGTTTTTTGCAATATTTTTTAGTTGTTTTATTCAAGTGGCAAAGTATTAAAAAGTTGGTCTAAATCCGTTCCTGCTTTCCGCAAATTATTTAATTGCCAAAAATAAATCAAAGATGCTAAACCCATTACGATTAACCAAACAGGCGTAGAATGAAAATACCATTTGGAGACATCCGCATTTATATCTTTCCAAATATGAATTATCAAAAATCCAGATAAGAAAACGACCCCTACCCAAGCTAGGATATTTCTCAAATTACGGGATGCCAATACTTTAATGTTGGACGCAATTGCTGGATTTTTACTAGGCAAAACGATTAGGGTAATACACATCAACAAAAAATTAACCAACATACTGGTGACCATAATGTCTACCCCTAAAAAGAAATCTCCCGCAAAATGACTCCCTAAAATACCAATAGTTGCCATGATGCCGCTTAAGATTAAGGCAATATGAGGTGTTTTTGTCGTAGGATGTACTTGGGCAATGCGTTTTGGAAAAATGCCATCTTCTGCCCATGCGAACAGTAATCTAGAAACCGATAAAAGCATGGCTGGCAAATCATTAATTAAAGCAATTGCAGCGCCCGAAATAATCGCAATTCCCCAAGCTGGAGATAATAAATAACTGAATAGTCCGGGAGCGGAAACATCTTTATTGACTGCTTCTTCTGCAATAAATTGCCAAGGAATGGCATGATAAATAGCCCCCGTAAAAATAAAGTAAAAACTACCTACGGTAATTACTGCTAGACCAATGGCACGAGGCAATAAACGACCTGGATTTTTAGCTTCTCCGCCTGCCTGTGCGATAGAATCAAATCCGATAAAACTGGAAAATAAGACCGCAGCGGCAGCTAAGAAGGTGGACCAATCAAAAATAGCAATTTCTCCTGTCGCCACATAGCGCCCTTCTTTTGCCAATAAAGCGGCCTCAAAATCAGCATGATTAAAACTAAACCCTGCGATAATCACAATGGTACCTAAACCAAACATCAGGACCATCAAAGGAATTAAAGTTCGTTCATAAAACTGCAAACCTTTCATATTGATACCCACAAAAGTCCATAAAAGTAGTAAGGCTAAACTGACCCGAACCCATCCCGTTTCTAAAGTTGTAGCGACGGTGGACCATGCTAGTGCATCCGCCATATCTCGAAAAAATGGAATAATGACATAACAAATCACGCCAATAATAATCGTCAATCCAAACCACTGAGCAAAACTTGCCACAAAACCCAAATAGGGATGTAAACCTCGACTGGCAAAGATGTAGCTACCACCTGCCCTCGGCATTGCAGAGGATAAACTAGCATAGGCAAAAGCAGCCAACAAAGCGGGAATTGCTGCCAATAAAAATGCAGGTAATACATATGGACCAATGCCCGGTACATTGCGTTGTATCATGATAGGCACGACGTAAACCGATGCGCCTAACATCGAGCAAATACCTGTTGCAGCTAGACTTAATAAACCTAGTTTTCGAGATAGGGTAGGAGTGGACGATTTAGACATGGTTTGATATTTGGTTAAATTTTCGTTTCTTGCTTTCATAGAATAGAGCGTAGAGACCATTCCGCAAGCGGAATTGAGGGAATAGAGACTAGTTATCGTTGAAAACTCATCCGTAGTCTCTATTCTCTCAGCGAAGCGGTCTCTACTCTCTATTCTGAACAAAACATAAACATAATGAAAAGCATTCAGATTATACTAATTCTATTAGTCGGAGTCTTTAATCAAGCTCTTTTTGCACAATTTCAAGGTCCAGAAAAAGGCAATTTGGTGATTGTAGGCGGCAATGCTCGGATTGCCCCCGAAGTGTTCAAAGAATTTATTGATTTAGCTGGTGGACCGACAGCCAATATTGTTATCATTCCGACAGCGAACGGTGGGAGAGATTTTGGTCCTGCTTATCAAGGGCGCGTCTATCCTAATTTTCAACAACATGGGGCAAATAATTTACAAATTTTGCATACGGATGATCGGGAAGTAGCCAATTCGGAGGCATTCACCAATGTGATAAAAAATGCGACAGGTGTTTGGTTTATGGGCGGTAGACAATGGCGGTTGGCAGATGCCTATTTAGGCACAAAAACACAAACAGCATTAGCCAATTTATTAGCTAAAGGTGGCGTGATTGGTGGTTCTTCAGCAGGGGCGACTATTTTAGGTTCGTATTTAGTGCGAGGGGATACCAAGACCAATACCATTATGATGGGCGACCATGAGGAAGGCTTTGGTTTTTTGAAAAACTCCGCTATTGACCAACATTTATTAAAAAGAAATCGACAATTTGATTTGGTGGAAGTGATGCAAGCAAAGCCTGATTTATTGGGCATTGGATTGGATGAGGGGACAGCTATTGTAGTCAATGGCAATAGTTTTGAAGTCATCGGTGTTTCTTTTGTCGCCATTTATGACCCTAAAATAATGACAGATAAAACGCCATTTTATTTGTTGCGCAATGGCGATTATTTTGATTTGGGGAAAAGAAAGGCTTATCGGGAAGGGAGTCGGTTTATTGAGGTGGAAATGCCTAGGAATGAATGATGAATGATAAATGGTGAATGATAAATTCGATAAATTGCTTGATTTATCGTTTTACACAATGATTATGTAGTAGCAGATAAATGAGCTAAGATATTACCAGATATTAAAAATAATAAAGTGATAAATGATAATT
>CALLVC010000299.1 GCA_938010785.1 uncultured Saprospiraceae bacterium | reverse complement strand
GTAATTTTTAGCAGCCTTTTTCCGCTATTTTTTACCAAAAAATAAATCCGTAGCGGGTGCTATGCATTGATTTTTTGGCGAAAACTATCGAAAAAATTCAAGCTAAAAATTTTACCCGATTAATCAATCCGCATTACTTAGCATACTTATTTTTTCAAAAAGCTATTCGATAATTATTTCGAATAGCTTTTTTTTGTTTTACTGATAACCATCTCTTTTTTCTGCAATACATACCTGTTATTTAAATTCTTTCATTTCAAAACCTTCCTATTATGAAAAAGATATTAATTGCAGTATGCTTATTTAGTACTTTATTTTTCTGTTCATGTAGTTCTTCTAGATATAATTCTAACGGAGTTGGATGCTATGTTACTTATAATGAAAATCCCAAGCAGCAAGAACAGCAATCAAGTAATAAACAATTTAGTAAAGTCACTAAAAATTTCCCCAGTGTGGAAACCTGTATGGCCCAATAAAAACAGAGAATTCTAATTTCTATTTTGCTAAATTTTTAAAACTATTCGTTATGAAAAAAATAAGCTGGTTAATTATATTTTTTGTTTGTGTGGGCTTGACTACAAGCTTTTGTCAGCGATATACCACACCTTTTAAAAAAGGACAAATTGACTTAAATGTAGGCGTAGGATTACTTCCTGTTCTTGATTTTAATCCTTCAATAACATTAGATGTGGCGGTATCTGACAATTTTAGTATCGGGGGAATGGCAGGGTATGGAGGGACTAGTAGTTATCTTAACCAAAATGATCAAGAACAACTTGTTAAAGACTATTCTCTAGCGTTTAGAATGGCTATGCATTATACAGAATTAAAATACTGGGATTATTATGGTGGAGTTATGAGTGGTTATAAGTTCAATGTTGGAGATATCGAACAAAAAAAACAACATGAAAACTTATTTCTTTGGACTTGTATTTTAGGCACTAGATTTCATTTTAGTGACCACCTTGGGGTGTTTGGTGAATTCAGTTATAATGGACATTCTTTTATTAGTGCAGGAATTAATTTTAGATTGTAGTCCTATTTTTGACTATAAGGCTAAAAGCAGGGAGCATAGATTTGCTTCCTGCTTTTTTTTTGTAAAGGATTAATTATCAATAGTTTATTGCAGTATGTAATAAGTTTATTTATTCTATTTAATAATAATTTTTTTTAGGCTTAACTGATAACCTTCTTCCTTTTTTGCAATCTATTAATGACATTAAAAAGTTGAGCGATTAGCAGGATTAGATGATGTAACAGACACGCTAAATGGCAATTGAACTGCCTTCAATTGCCCTGGTGATGCTATGTCTTTTGATAAACCATGAGAGGACTCAGCTCATTGATTAACCTAAATTTTATTTATTATGAAAATCCAAATGAAGGGAAGAATCGTTATCAATGATTCACTAGAAATCTAAAAAATTAAAGGACTTTCCTTGTTTAGGAAGGTCCTTTAAAATTGGTTACTTTATCTTTTAGCCATGCTTTATAGACAAAGAGTTGTTCATTATTTAAAAAATTTATTAACTGTCTTTTCGTAGTTTTTTTATTCACATAAATCATTCTAGTTAATCGCACAAAATTCTTATAAGCTGTAAGTGGATTATCTGCTAATAATTCATTTCTTCTTAAAGACTGACTAAACGCATCACATTCTGACTGGATAATAGATTTACTTACACCCTGTTCAATTAAGCTTTTGATAATTAATGCTCTAGCTCTAGTTTCATAGAATATGTTTTTGAAGACAATATCTCTTAATTGAATCAAAACTTTGTCATATTGCCTCTTTTCAAAGTAGATAATACTTCGAGCTAATTTTTGTATCTCCATTTTATTTTTACTATTCAAGTAGATAGAATATGTTGCTAAAAATTTTTCTGCCCAATCTATTTCATCTAACCTACAGGCCACATTAATAATATTAAAAAATGGAACAGCTCCAATTTCATTATTGATAATAGAAATTTTTTCTTCTATACCTATTTTATATAATTCAAAGGCATCTTTACTAAACGCTAAATTTCCTTCTCTAACTTTTTTTGTAATAAAATTTAGTAAAACTGTTAATAAAATGAGTTGATTTTCTGCGTTAAAGACCTGTCGATTATGGATGAATTCATTTTTTAAATCAAAATAAACTTCTTCCTTACTATTTTTTAAAAGTTGAAAAATCAAATAATAAATGTTTAAGTAAGGATGTATCTTTATCTTTTGAGGGTAAAGTTTCACAATATAATCTATCATCCAATTGTCTACGGCGGCATGTTGATTTAAATGGGCAATACTATTTATTTCGCACGAATAATTAAGCTTAGCAGCAATAAAGAAGTTATCCAAATTAGCTAGCCCTTGCTTAAGTAGCTGAAGTGCATCGTGATTATGCTTTTCTGTAGAAAATTTAAAATAAGAAGCATGATTCAATTCGAATAACTTTAAAGAACTCCACATATCTAATGGAGCATTATTTAAGCTTTTTCTTGTCTTTTCTATTTTATTATAAAACCAGTCATCTAATCCACGTTCTTTATAAATTTCAATCTGTAGTTTATCTTTTGCATAATTATCAGCATCAGCATTAATTTTTTCCCACCTTAAAAATTCTTCTAAATATTTATATAAATCGGCAAATAAATTTGCTATGACTTTAGCGGATTGTTTTTGTCGATATAATTTATTTTGTAGATAGGCTTCAGTAGGTAATTTTGAAGGGTTACCTCGCTTCAAATCTTTATAAAAGTAATTAAATAGCAACATCATTTTTTCCTGTTTTCCATAAAGACCGACTAAGTACTTTTGGAAAGCTTTTATTTCCTTTTTATCTAATGTTCTGACTAGTTTTAAAAATTTATTCTCCTTCATTTTGATTAGCTAAAATTATTATTAGAAAAAGTTTACTGAAACACACCCGAAAAAAATATTCAAAACCTTCAGTAACTTTATGATTGTTTAAATATCTGAGTAAATATAATTAAAAAGAAAATGATTCTTTAAAATTTAATGAATGATTTTTAAGAGGAAAAATAAGTTGAATTATTTTTTGTAAAATATTGATAATGAGTTGTTTGTTGATTATTTTTTTTGAGCATTACTCTAAAGTAAAGGGGAAATAATATTTTTTTGTAAAATTTTGTGTCGTCACATTTGTTTAATTTTATGTTGTCAAGAAGTTGAACTAGAAATTCAATTACTTCATAAAATACACGCACATGCAACAATTTCAGCAATTATTTTTAGAGAAATTTTCCAATAAAATACATCAATCTTTTAGTGATTTTTGTAGCCAAGAAAAAGTAGAGTTTAGCACTAAAACCTTCTTATTATATTTGATTGATAAAGGCTTATTAAATAAGACAGATATTAGAAATTTTTTGATTGTCGAAGAATTTGAAGAGTTATATCCTAATAATAATTATCACAAAACACAAACCATTAAAACACTTGCAGCTAGGTTTGCTATTTCAGATAGGGCCATATGGACCATGTTAAATCGTAAAAACGCTATTCCAAAAATCTAATCCTTGCACTTATTTAAACACTACACCCCAAAATTCCAACTTTTAATATATCCAAATACAGAGGAAGCATTATGGAAAGCGTTTTTAAAGAACATTTATTAGAGGTATTTAACAAAGAGTGTGAAAACCTAGTGGCGGAGGATCAAGTTGAATGCTTTTTAAATTATTTATTGGAGCATCAAGTGATTGATTCTTTAACAGTTAGGCGGTACACCATCATTAAGGAATTTGAAAAAGAGTACCCAAAGCACGACGGTCACAAGACACAGACAGTTTACACAATTGCCAATAAGTTTAATTTATCGGATAGAACGGTATGGACCGTATTAAAAGACCATCTACATCGTTTTGACAAAAAGGAATAAAGCGTAAGGCTTGTAGATTTATTTTATCTAATTCAGATTTTTAATGAAGTTGAAAGTTCAAATATTTAAACTATTTTTTAGCTTTTTGTGGATATATCTATTGTTTATCAATGGAGAGCATCACCTATTGGCTCAGACTAAGCATGCCCTTCTGATTGGTGTTGGTGATTATCCAACGAATAGTGGCTGGAAAGATTTAGGCGCAGCAAATGATATCGACTTATTAAAAAGTGCTTTGACTTTACAAGGTTTTACTAATGAAAACATCCTCCTCCTAAAAGACCAAGCGGCAACCAAAGCATCCATAATTCAGCACCTTGACCATCAACTTTATGAAAACTTAACTGCTGGAGATATAGTACTTGTTCATTTTTCTGGGCATGGCCAGCAAGTAGCCGATAAAAATGGCGATGAGGTAGACGGTTATGATGAAGCAATAGTCCCTTATGATTCTCCACTTAAATATGAAAAAGGGCAGAACGAAGGAGAACAATTAATTCGGGATGAAGAATTAGGAGAGCTATTATTAAAAATTAGAAAAAAGTTGGGCGTTGAGGGGCATCTATTAGTGACAATAGACGCTTGTCATTCAGGAACAGGTACCCGAGGCTTAGGAATCGCAAGAGGCACGAATAGAAAAATGGCAGGAACAGACTATGTTATTCAAAATGCGTCAAAACCTCAAGACGGCAATTCATTAGAAAGCGAGGTGCTAGATACTGCAACCAACTTAGCACCTATAGTAACTTTTTTCAGTACTTCTGCTGGCGAATTGAGCTATGAATATAAGGATGAGCAAAATCAGTCTTATGGCTTGTTATCCTATACTTTTTCCAAGCTACTGAACACTATGGAGCAAGGGACTTACCAACTATTGATAGATAGACTAAAACTAGAAATGAATAAGTTAGGGGCCTTACAAACACCACAAGCAGAAGGAATTTTAACACAAAAGATATTTGGGGGACAATTAGTTCAATCATCCACTTTTTTTAATATAAAAGAAATTGTGGATGCGCAAACGATTCTTTTAAATGCAGGCGAATTACATGGAATTACGAAAGGTGCTGTAATTGAGTTTTATCCTAAATCTAATCAAGACCTAACTCAACAGCAACCAGTCGCCATAGGAGCCGTCACTTATGCTGGTACATTAGATGCAGATGTTGAATTGAACCAAGCCATTACTGCCACCGAAATTCAAAATTGTTGGGCCTATTTAAAAACGCCAAGACTCGCTCCCTTTAAACTAAAATTGCAAATTAACTTAGTCGAAGGAGCTGCAAAGACCAAGATAGAAACCCAATTAGCTAATTATCCAATTATTCAGTTAGTCGATACATTTCCTGACCTGCAACTGATAACCAATCAGCAAAATCTGCAACTAATCAATAAGCAGGATAAACTTATCTATCAAAAAGAGTTGGCAGCAGCTAAAATTGCAGAAGTAATCCAACGCATAGTTAATTATTCCCAAATCGCTTATTTAAGAAACCTTGAAATAACAGATAGAGTGCTCTCTTTGGAGGTGAAATTAGTGAATAAGGAAACAGGACTGCCTGTAGATGAATATGAGATTGGGGAGACGATGCAGTTGCAGATTAAGAATACAGGTAAAAAGGCAGCCTATTATCAGGTAGTAGATATTCAGCCAGATAATCAATTTTCGGTAGTTGTGCCATCTGCGCCTTATGTAGCAGCAGATTTTATGATACAACCAGAAGAGACCCAAATAGTTCCAATAGAGTTGGAAATCTACCCACCAAAGGGAAACGAATTATTTAAAATCATAGCGACTAATCAGCCGCTTGATTTAAGCAAAAGCATCTTTGCCCAACATCAAACGAAAGCAAATGAAAACAATCCTTTTGACAAGTTATTGGATATGGCAAAAGGGAAAAACAATTTAAAAGGAGAGAAAGCTAGGATTAGCATTCTCTCCAAAAGTTTTAGTATTTATTAAATTTTAGCAAATGAATCAATCATCTAAAAGTAGACTTCCATTATTCTTATTTATAGGATTTGCTATAATACTCGCAACGTTAATTTGGTTTGCGTACAGCAATTATTCCAATACTGCTTTGGGTGATTTATCTCCAAATAAAATGGGATTTGATGGAAAGGATATTGTTCGTTCTATCGGCGATGAAGTAAAAGACCCTTTTGCCAAAGGAGCCATTGCCTTGACCAATAAAGATTATACAGCCGCCGCTACTTTTTTTGAAAGTATTCCAGATACCAGTTCCAGTTATACGCAGGCTAGGTTGTACTTAGCGTATGCACAATATGAATTGCAAGCATTTGATAAAACGATTGCGAATACTAAAATAGTTATTGACCAATCGGCAAAAGCATCCAGCAAACAAAAAGCAGAATGGTTACAAT
Source organism: uncultured Saprospiraceae bacterium (assembly GCA_938010785.1). Lineage (GTDB taxonomy): Bacteria > Bacteroidota > Bacteroidia > Chitinophagales > Saprospiraceae > JAFMDF01. The sequence goes on along the minus strand of CALLVC010000299.1, from coordinate 272 downwards.
TGCAAGCGATGCTGGCCAGTGGCGCTACAGAAGATACCGAATTTGACCAATTGTTAGACCGTATTGCAGCTAATGAAAAACATACGGTACATAAAGAAGCGGGGGCATTAAAACAGTCTATGAATAGCTTTTGGAGAGGCTTAGTTTTCTAGAGAATTAGTTTTTTTAAGGGTCACATTTTCATTATATTTATGAATAAATATACCCGTCTGTGACAAGTCTTCCAAACTATAAATTTTGCTTTTTTATTTTAACAATAAGTTAGCGAAATT
>CALLVC010000298.1 GCA_938010785.1 uncultured Saprospiraceae bacterium | reverse complement strand
CGACTATAATAAAAACTAGTCGTCAATGAATTTGGCTTTTTACCGCCCAACCAAGGTTCGGTAAAAGAGAAATTTAAAGATTGATACCGTTTTCCATTCGATTGAAAACGTAGAGAGGCACGCTGACCATCTCCCAAAGGCAAAGGATTCCAAGTTTTAGGTTTGAGTAATTTTTTTATGGAGAGATTATTTAAAGTAATACCTACCGTTCCAGTCACGCCAAGACCACCACCCCAGCCTCCTGATAATTCAAACTGGTCATTGCTTTTTTCCTCCACTACATACTCGATATCTACCGTTCCTGTTTCTGGGTTGATAGGTGTATTAATGTCCATTTTTTCTGGATTAAAATAGCCCATATTCATCAAGGCTCTTTGGGAACGAATGATGGCAGAACGGCTAAATTTCTGACTGGGTAGCGTGCGTAATTCTCGGCGAATTACATGGTCATTGGTCTTGGTATTGCCCTTGATAATTACTTTATCAATAGTTGCTTGGCTTCCTTCTAAGATATTGATAGTCAAGTCAATCGTGTCACCTCGAATAGATTTTTGCACGGCATCTGCATGAAAGAAGAGGTAACCATTGTCCATATACAAGTCGCTAACATCTAAGCCGTCCATATTAAATTGGAGTTGGCTTTGTAATCGTCTCTGATTATAAACATCTCCTTTTTTTATCCCTAAAATCAAGTCCAATTGCTCATTGGAATAGACACTGTTTCCATTCCAAATAATCTTTCCAAAATAGTATGTTGAACCTTCTTCAAGGTGCAACCTTATTCCCCAATCTCCATTGGTTTCTCGCCAAGTAGTGTCTTTAATAATTGTAGCATCTAAAAATCCAAGATTGTTATAAGCTTCCAAAATTAGTTGCTTTCCTTGGTCCAATTCCTTTTGTATTAATTTAGAATTCGCAAATATTTTCCCTTTGGTTTTGATGCCTAATAATTTGCTTAGTTTTTTATCACTGAGGGCTTCATTTCCAAAAAAATCTATGGTCCCTACCTTTACCTTCTCTTTTTTGTCAATACTAAAAATTAACTGCATTTCATGTTGGGCAGAAGGAGATAAATGCCCTTCATCCCCTTCTTTTATCACTCTGCAATTAACGGTCACATCAGCAAAGCCTTCTTCTAAATAATATTGTTCTAAAGCTTTTACAACGTTATTTTTTTGATAATCCGTTAATTTTCTACCAATTTTTAAATGTTGCAAGACTATATTCTTAACCGTTTCTGCTTTTGATTTCTTCACGCCTTCTAGCTGTATCCCGCCCAGTCGATTAACTTCTGTGACTTCCACCACCAAATAAACAATTTCGCCAACGGTTTTTTCTTGGTAAATCTGAACATCCGAAAAGAGGCCAATTTTCCATAATGCTTTAAGCCCATTGGAGATTTTCACACTTGGAATTTCTACTTTATCTCCAATGCTTAGACCTGCAATATTTAATAAAGCCGTTTTGTCAGTCCAATGATTACCAACGACTTTCAAGCCACCTATTTCATAAGCTTGGGGTGCTGCATAATTAGCTTGAGGAGAAAAATTTGTGGTGTCTATAATTTGAGCTAGGCTTGCTACTTTTCCGAAAAGACATAGGAAGGACAGGGCTAAGTAGTACTTTACATTCAGTTGCATAACAGTTTTTTTAAAAGTCGGTAAATGATTTTATAAATGGGTAATTTATAGGTTGGTGAGTCGAAGGAGAAGTTGGTTGTCTTGGCTTTTGGTTTTTAACGGATTCTTAACTTAGGCGTCGCTTGAACATTCTTGTTCGAGCAAAGTATTATTTGCTTTACTTACTTTACTCGAACAGGAATGTTCGAGCTACGAGTTTGAGCTACAAGGGCTATCGAATTACAAATGATACCGCATCCCCATCGTCAAAGCTTTATTTTCAGAATGAATAGCAGCAGCACTAAAATCAATAACAGGTCTCAAACTTTTAGAGAAAGTAGGCTCCACATAAACGGACAAATTAGGTTGAATGAAATACTCCAAGCCGATACCGGCAACCAATTGAGGTACATATCTATTATTTTCAATGACTGTATTTTGTCTAAATTCGGTAGCTAACAATTCAAATCGATTGTCTTCTGAGGTAAGCGTTGGTGTCTCGTAGGAATTAGCTACGTTAAACCGATTTAGTAAGCCAGTTTTAGCACTAACCTTCAATTTTCCGAATACCCAATTTTTACGAACTAATATTGGAATATCTATAAAATGGCTCTTGGTTTTCTGAGTAAGCTTCATATTTAAAGCCGTAACATTCACAGGAGGAATGCTAGTAGTATTTTTTATATTAAAATCAACTTCCTTTTGACCATAAGCATCACTCCAATCAAGGGTCAATTGTTCAGACTCCTCAATAGTTAAATCTGTTTCAGAAAGAGGCGTAGGGATTAATTGATTAATAAGGGTTTCTTTTGCCATTTGGGTATAATGAATACCCGTTTCAATGGACCAGCCTTTATTATTAGTCAAACCGACATCAATTCCAATACTTTTACCTTTTGCGATTTCTGTTTGGTCGGCATTTAAAGGAAGCGGATAGATAAGGTCCTGGGCTTTTAATGTTTCAGTAGTAGGGCTAAAATTTAGTGCCACGTAAGCATTTGAAGTACTAGGCAAAACAGGAGTTGGAGTGGCTAGATTGATTGCTTGTGGAGAAGGTAGTGGACTAGTTACCTTTTCTATATTTAAGGCAGCTAATGCATTTACAGTCCACTTTTCTTGAGGTTCCATTCCTTTAACAGCTTTTATAAAAAGATGACTATCAACATCTTGAACAGGAATCATTTTAATATTATCACTAGTTACCGTTTTATTTTCAACTAAGTTATTTTCAGTAATTATTGGAAAATAAGGAATAGTAGCTACTTCATTGTTCTTGGAAATTAAGTCTTCAACACAAGGGGCCTCCGCTACCCTATTGTCATTATCAACCAATAATTCGGTTACAGGAGTTGCTGACGTTAAATCGTTCTTACGACTATTATTATCCAAAAATTGATAACCACCCATCAATAATAAATAACTAGCAGCAATCGCAGACCAAGGCCATTTCAAAAAGACAAAACTCAATTTTCTTTCCTCTGTCATTCCATCTTGAATACCTTCCCAAACCGCATCAGAAGGTAGATTCCAATCACCTGAATCATTGACGATTTCCGAATCTCTAAAGGATTGGTGGAAGAAGTCCTCTAAATTATCTTTTGGTGTATTCATAAAATATTAGTTAATTGCTTTTTTAATGAAGCCTTAGCTTTAAATAACTGTGTTTTAGAAGTACTCTCACTAATTCCTAACATTTCTCCTATTTCTTTATGACTATATCCTTCGATTACATATAAATTAAAAACAACTCTATAACCATCTGGTAACTGCTGAATTAAACGGGTCAATTCTTCTAAACCTAAATTGTGGAAGGCAATTTCTGAAGTTTGAAAAGCCTCTTTATAGTCTTGAGAATCTGCATGGTTCCAATCTTTTTTCCACTTTCGGATATACTGCAAAGCAGTATTAACCATCACCTTCCTCATCCAAGCACCTATTGCTCCTTTCCCAGCGTATTGATTTAAATCTTTAAATATTTTAATGAACCCCTCTTGTAAAATATCTTCTGCTTCGGACCTATCACGGCTATATCTTAGGCATACCGTGAACAAGGGTATTTTGTACTGTTCGTACAAGTACCGCTGAGCAACGGGATTGCCTTTTTTGGCAGCTATGATTGCTTTATCTAAGTTCATTATCGTTTAAATAGGAGTCGATTTTTTGATTGATGCAACCAAAAATGAAATGGTTGCCTGAGTAAAGTGGAAATAAATAAAAAGAATTTATGAATTTACAGAAAGGATAAAGAAAGGAAGGTTAAGGGTCTGTTAAATAAGAAATTCTTAACGGTTAACAGCAGGAGTGATTGGTTTTAAAATCATACATCTTACATCAGGATTCATAAATCATAAATCTACCTGACTAGAACAGGCTAGTCTGTATTATTAGGCTTAATAGACAGATTTATGATATATGATGTAAGAATTCTGATTTATGATTTCCACACAAAGCCAAAATCTTAGTGTAAAACCAATAAGTAATTAGAACTAATCACCCTTGGGTTAAGAAGGGTATTCAATACTTAGAGTATGTCTAAATCTTAGCACTATTAAAAGATTCTTTTCTTATAAAAAACACACTAAGATTGAGTATCAACAAACCAAAAATAATCGTCCCCCATTGACTAAAGGTAGGAATAGGATGCGTAGAAGTTTGAAAATGAGCGAGCGCAATAAATTCTGGGTCGTTGAGGTCTTTTACAAAAGGGTCAATATCTAAATCACCGAATTGAAAACGATTAATATTATCTGTTCCAAAATCTGCCCAGAATAAAGTATTGGTAAACAAGTCAATGGTAAGTCCAGCGGGGTCTTTCAAGCCGTCGACAAAAACAATTCTGTCCGAACCATCTAGATTAGACCTATTCAATTGACCTAAATCATAATCTGTCCAGTAGAGTTTATTATTATTAACATCTAAAGTAATTCCTTGGGGGCTTCCCAAATCTTCAAAAAGTAATTCTTTACCTGTTCCGTCAAAATTTATACGACCGATAGTATTCGCCTGATGGTCCGTCCAATATAATTTTGCAGCAACAATATCCAAAGCAATGCCAAGCGGGCCTGTTAATCCAGCTACCACAATCTCTTTATTAGTTCCATTAAAATTAGACCGATGAATGGTTCCTTTAATAAAGTCTGTCCAATATAATTTTTGCTGAACTTCATCTATCGCAATTCCCCCAACATCTCCTAAATTATAAAGAATTAATTCTTTGGAAGCGCCATCAATAGAAGCTCTAAAAATTTTTCTACTACCCAATTCAGACCAGTACACATAACCATCTGGAATATCCAAGGCAATCCCCATTGGGAGACTTAGTCCATCGAACAATAATTCGTTATTAGAACCATCTAAATTTGACCGACGAATCTCTCCTTTAGAGCGGTCGGTCCAATAAATTTTTGATTGAGCTTCTACTTGGATGTTAAAGGTTCCAAGTAGCATAAATAAAATATAGATAAATTTCATAGAGTAGATTACCGATTTCTTATCTGCTAATTAACATTGATGTAATAACGTGTAATAGGCTTTAGCGATAGTAGATACTCGGACAAAGTATAGTGTTTCAAGAAAATCAATTGACTAATGGGGTTGTATAAAGGTCTTAATTGACAAAAAATCATCTTTGTAACTTTATAAAAATATTGAAGTGATTGTTAAAATTGCTTAATTGTTAAACCTGCCTGCCGACAGCTGTATGACAAAGTGTTGCGAGAACAACCTACCTCTGTCGGCAGGTCTAACAATCTTCACTAATTTATTTAGTTACGAATTAGAATTTATTAAAATAGGAGACTTTTTAAACAACCCGTCTAGTAATAGATGTTTAAGGAGAGATAAAATTCCGTAGGTGTATTCAAATCTTAGTACCCTGTAAACTAGTTAATCCTAATTTACAGGGTACTAATTTCTAAAGCACAAATATATGGTATTTCTTTTTATATTAACAGGGGCGTAATTGGAGTTTGTCCCCAACAAATAGTGCCGTAGGTACTAAATATTGGTAGGACATAGCAATCAAATAGGTGCATTTAGTCGTGCCGTAGGTACGCAACATGATTTTGAAACCCATGTTACGTACCTACGGCAC
>CALLVC010000297.1 GCA_938010785.1 uncultured Saprospiraceae bacterium | reverse complement strand
ACATTGTAGTGATTGTAGTGATTGTTTGATTGTTAGATTGCTGTATGACAAAGTGTTACGAGAACAATCAAACAATCACTCGATGTTTGAAGATTGCATCTTCAAACCAATATTTCATGTCGATAGCAATAGGCATCAATTTTTATCAGTCTAATACAACTAACTTTTTTACGAATATTTCATTTCCAATGGCTAATCTAGCGATATAGAAACCACTGTTTATCGCTTTTTTGGAAAGTGTTGTTTGATATTGACCATCATTGTCTAATCGGTTGTTAATTAGGTTTTTAACTATCTTTCCCGTAGTGTCAAAAATGTCAAGGTTGACAAAAGCAGGAACTGTTAAATGGTAGGCTAGGGTAGTACTACTATGGAATGGATTGGGATAAACTTCCAATTTATTTTCTGCGAGATGTATATTTTCTGGTAGTTGTATTCCTGAAAAAGAATATAGCTCCTCTTCTCCATTAAAATTACTAGAACAAGGTGCTATTTCTGCCAAAAAATCAGCGCCCGCTGTTGCGTGAAACCCTTCTTCTAATGTAATACAGGTTTCTGCTGAATAGACAATTTCAATGCCCGTTCCTAGAATTGCACTAGAAGTAATCAGCCCTGCCTGAAAAGTTTCCGAGACCGTATTGGAATTGGATAGGTCTAAAGTAGGTGCACAGATTTCAAAAGGAACACCACAAATACCGATTTCTCCAATTTGAGAACCATTATCTGTTTGTATTGTTCGAAGATATTGGGTCTGTGTATCTAAATTGGAAAACGAAGTCCAGCCATAATTTGCGTTTGTTTGATGATTTATAAGTTCCTGCCAGACATTGTTATTGTCTAAGTATTGTATTATGAAATTGCCACTACTGCTACCACCTTGAAAAAAAATATGCACGTCTGAAATATCGTAGGCTGCTTGCAAATCAATGAGGACGGTATCAGGAGCACTATTGCTTCCGCCTCCATTTGCATAGGTATTATTATAAAAAGAAGCTGGGGCAGTTCCACTCACACCACAAAAAGGGACTTTATCTTGTTCATCGAAGAAGTTTTCTTTGTCGAAATTAGTGCTTGAATTTAGACTCGTCAACCAACTTGGTTGCACACAAATAGCACAAGCACAAGTCAAATTACAAATCAAATCACAGGCACCTTCCATGTTTGTAGTGAAGGCAATAGTCAAACTATCAACCGACTCATTGCCTGCCGTATCTTCTGTAACAATTTTAAAGGCATAGTTTGTATTGGCCGTTAAGGTGTTGGTGGTTAAGCTTGTTGAGGCCGTTACCGCAAATAGATTACCATCTAAATAAATACTGTATTGTTCAATGTCATCATCTAATGGTGCGGTCCACGCAAGGGTTGCTTCTGTGCAAGAAAGGGCTGATACTTGCCCAAATCTTCCTGTTCCTGGTTTGATATTAGGATTGGTATTTGCATCAAGTGTTCCACAAATAAATAGTTCGCCTACATTCACTTGATTATCTATACTAGCTTCCAATCTTAGATACCTGACAGAGCCATTATTTGGAATAGGATTATCAAAGGTCGCCCATCCATTTTCTACAACAGCATCATGACTGACAATCGTCGTCCAAGGCCCATTGGGGGAAGCTGCCATTAAGATATCTACGTGACCATTTTGTCCTGTGCCATCATGCATAATGATTTTGTCGATAAAATAATATCCACCTAAATTAAGACTAACATGCTCTTTTGTCCCATTGTCAGGATAGTCAACTCCCCAAAAATTGGTATAGGGTACGGTATAAGGATTGCAAATTGGGTCATACCCTGATTGCTCATCCACTAGCCTTTGGGCATTTTCTAATTTATTGAAATGGTCGAAAATCATGGAAGTGTTCAATGGAATGATACATTGATTAATTCCGCCCAAAGTCGTTCCAGATAATTTTAAGGTGTCTGCCGATTCTTGACCGCTATTGTCTACCGTGATTATAGCATAATTATAGGTGGTTACTTCCGATAAATTGCTGATTGGGTAGGTTTGAGTACCTGGATTGTAAGGCACGTTTGCTAATACGGTGCTACCTTCTACTATTTTATAGGAAGCTATATCTTCATCAAATGGATGTTCCCATTCTAAAGCTAAAGATTCGCAAGTGATATTTTTGACCGAGCCATTTATAGCTGCCCCCGGTAGGATATCTGGATTGTAGTCGGATAATCGACCGCAGATATATAATTCTCCAACTTTTGCCGCATCGTTTTTTTCCGCTATAAATCGCAAATATCGGATGGGCTTATGTGCTGGAATGACGTTGGTCAAGGTCACCCACTTATTATATTCAATCGTTAAATAGTTCTCCACTGTTGTCCAAGGACCATTTGGAGAATCCGCGGTTTGGATAGTGAAAAAACCTCTACTTCCTTCATCATGAAGCGTTAATGCGTCAATGTAATAATAATCTTGTAAATCTAAACTTAGGTTCATACTATCTGTCAAATCATAGTTAAAACCCCATAAATCGCTTTGACTCGGAAATCCTTCATTCGGATTACACATGGGGTCAAAATCATTTTGATTGTCAAATAGTCCGTCTGGATTGATGTGATTTTTGTATTCATCAAAAATCCAGTTAGGGTCTACTATAATTTTACAAGTACTGTTGGTCGTTACGCCTGTAACGGTGCAAATTTTACTCGTTTCATTCAGCCCTACACCTTCTGGAAATAGAAAAAAGGTATAAGGTAGACTAGATTGTAATCCTGCTACTGTGATGACAGCATCTGCTGGAGAAAGATTTTCATCGACTAAAGTTGCCAATCGAAGGGAAAAATCTACTGCTGAAAAATTACCTTGCATATGCCATAATTGATAAGTGCCACTGCCATTGGGGGCATTTAGGCGGACATTTAAGGAACCGCAGGTTGCATTTTCGATAACTGGGTTTGCCGAACAACTACTGGGCGCAGAGAAATAGCTGCCATTCTTGATGATAAACATTGGCCTTTCAGTAACTTCTAAGATAGGAATTTCATCTTCATCCTCCTCGCTAATAATAGATTGACTTCCCCAAATACTTGGCAATTCCATTTTTACTAAGGTGGCATTGTTTATATTTTCATGGTTAAAGGGATAATCTACTACTTTAGCAGAAGCCGTTGGACTCCAGAGAGCATATACTTTTTTAGGACCATTATTTTTTTCTTTAAATCTATACACTCTTACACAAGTCGTATCACTACAAGGAGATACGTCGGCATCAAAAACCATATCCGTCAGCACATTTTTCATCGTATAGGTATAAAACCAAGAATTTTTGGGTTTATGGTTATTGACCGCATTTTCTAAAAGGCCACTACTCGTATATAACCCAGTATACGGCGTTTGCTCATCTCTTAAAAAAAATAGCATCGCTCGGTCAATCTCGGCGGCTAACGCTTCTAGATAAATTCTAGTAATCCATTGTCCTTGCACTTCATAAGAGTCATTAGGACCGATTTGTGGCGCGATAACTACTGGTTGACCAGTAGAACCTGGTCCATAAGTATCATAGCCAAATTCTGATAACCACAATTCTAAATTGGTCCCCATAGCCGTATTTAATGAATCTCTATAATCATCAAATGTTTTTAGGAATCCTCTTAGATTAGCATGCTCTGGACTGACCCCTTGGGTCGATTGAAGAAAATTTTCATTGTTACCGATATAATGATGAATATTTAGCACATTGAAAGGTAAAATATCTACGGAACCGCCTAATGGCGCTCTATTTGTTTTTGCCCAGTCGACCATTTCCCGGATATAACTTAAATCAGCTTGTGCCAAACCTCCCATGACTACTTTCATATTTGGGTCGGCGTTTTTTATACCAATCCCAACTCCTAAGGTATTCCCATGTCCATCATAATCGGTACTGAGCATGGTTGAATATTCTTGAGGAGTAAAATAAGTGTTGGGATGGGACCCCTGCCACCACCATTTATCTTGCTCATTCCAACTTTCCATGTATTCTACTATCCCTAACCCTGTTTGAGGCACCTCTTCTGGGTGTGTTTTAGGAACAATCAAACTATTAAAATTATTAGATGAAAAGACTTGATGTCCATACCTAGCAGCATATTGGAATAAATAGGCACCATGAGCTTTGTAGGATGCTGGGTCTAGTTTGTCAGCACCATTAGCTATAGGAATTTGTTCTTGAACAATATGATTGTCGCCTTCGTCGGTGTATCTATCAGGGTCTACGATTTGAAATAAATTCCCTAAAAAAGAAGGTGCTATTTGAATATCATGGCTATTGCGAATGTCATCATAGAATTCATCAAATCTTGTATAAGTCAGGTCTTGATAAGCAGTATTCCACCTATAAATCGCATTTGGATAACTTGGTGAGTAGTCTGTCTGTACTAAACTTGGATTTCCTTCATTTAAATACCAGGAGTGATATTCTCGAATGAAGCCCACTGCTTTCATTTTATCTACAGGGTCTTCTCTAAGCGTATTGACCCCCATAAAACGGTCTACTGTTATTTGTGCGGTAAGCGGCAAAGCATAGAATATACCGATAATAAAAAATAAAAAGACTTTTTTTTGATTGGTTATTATGGATGGCATTATTAGTTAAATTTTACTAAGATATTATACTTGCTTTATCGTTTCATATCATATAATAAATACCAAAAGACAAGCAATGAATAGTTCTTTTGTAGTAAAGAAATTTTCTAACGGACTAGACTACGTAATAAAAATGCTATAAGTAAAAAATAAGGGGAGAAACTTAAATTGTGTATAGTAGTAACTTCGGTTATTTACGACAAGGAAATGCCAAGTACTGAATGTCTTCGTAATTGGATAAATATATTGCCTTGTTACTTACGGGGGGAGTAGCCTTTTTCGTTGGATAAAAATACGGGTTTTCAATAAGAAATACCCGAAATTTTAGAAGTAGCTGACATTTTTTGATCTAAAGTCTAAAATAACAAATGTAGAATTTAAAAGTAGTGGGACTGCTTATCAAATTGAGTTTCCTATAAAAGTAAGCTTTGCGATACTTTGAAATTTTGAATTTAATCCTGCCTTTTTGACGTCTTTTTTTTAAAAAAAATCAAAATTATGCCTTAAATTTAAATTCTGTACCGCAATTGTCACACTTTCTTGAATGGCATAATATTAGACCAATCTATTTAATCAAGATGTTTTGTATCTTGCTGCCATTTTGGCAAGTACCTACTTAAAATCACAAATAGCATAGGAGCGTGTAGAGAATAAGTTGTAATAAAAATGAAAATGTGCAGCATTTGAACCCAAAGCGGTTAGGCTGCAAAACCTCAACCTATTATCAACTATTTTTTAGACCTTCCATATATATACAATTTATGTTTAAAGAATTTTTTTATCCACAGGGTATTGATGAAGAAGGGGATTTTATGCCTTTTTTGAGTATGAATGAAGACGATGATGAAATGAACCTAAAAGAGGATTTTCCTAGTGTTCTTCCTGTATTAGCACTTAAAAATACGGTATTATTTCCTGGTATTGTTATTCCTATTACGGTCGGCAGAGATAAGTCTATTAAGGCGGTACATCATGCTTATGAAAGTGGTCGATTGATTGCGGTTTTGTCTCAGCGTTTGCCTAAGACAGAAGACCCTAGTGAAGGAGATTTGTTCCAAATTGGAACGATTGCTAGAATTTTGAAAATCTTAAAAATGCCTGATGGCACGACTACCGCTATTTTGCAAGGTAGAAAAAGATTTTCTTTAGAAGAATTGACTCAAGAAGAACCATTTTTATCTGGAAAAATTAAGCCGATTAGTACTATTAAGGCTACTAATCAAATGGAATTTACTGCAACGATTGCTTCTATCAAAGATTTAGCGCAGCAGATTATTAAGCTGGCTCCGAATATTCCAACGGAAGCTACGGTAATGCTAAAAAATATCGATAATGGTGGGTTTTTATTAAATTTTATTACCTCCAATCTAGGGATTGATGTTATTGCTAAGCAAACCATTTTAGAAATTAATGATTTAAGCAAAAAGGCAGAGGCTGTTCTAGTAAAAATGGACAATGAATTGCAATTACTGCAATTGAAAGATAAAATTGAAAATAAGGTCCGAACAGATTTAGAAAAACAGCAGCGTGATTATTTCTTGAATCAACAGTTGAAAACGATTAAAGAAGAATTGGGAGATAATCCTAATGACCAAGAATATGCCAAGTTGAGAGATAAGGCTGCCAAAATGAAATGGCCCCAAGGGGTGAAAGAGGTTTTTGAAAAAGACCTTAAAAAATTAAAAAGATTGAATCCTCAGGTTGCAGAATACTCCGTGATGTTAAATTATATGGAGTTGATGCTGGATTTGCCTTGGAATATCTACACCGAAGATAATTTTGACCTCAGGAAGGTTAAAAAAGTGTTGGACAAAGACCATTTTGGTTTAGAAAAGGTGAAAGATAGAATTTTGGAACACTTAGCTGTCTTGAAGCTAAAAGGCGATATGAAGGCACCTATTATTTGTTTGGTAGGCCCTCCTGGTGTTGGTAAAACTTCTTTGGGTAAATCGGTGGCCAATGCACTGAATAGAAAATTTGTGCGGATGTCTTTAGGTGGGTTGCACGATGAATCTGAAATTCGAGGACATCGGAAAACTTATATCGGTGCAATGCCAGGGCGAATTATTCAATCACTTAAAAAAGTAAAATCTTCTAATCCTGTTTTTATCTTGGATGAGATAGATAAGGTTGGGTCTAATTTTAGAGGAGACCCTTCTTCTGCTTTGTTGGAAGTATTAGACCCTGAGCAAAACACAACTTTTCACGATAATTATTTGGATGTAGAATATGACTTGTCCAAAATATTATTCATTGCTACGGCGAATGCTCTAAACACTATACAGCCAGCGCTGAGAGATAGAATGGAAATTATTTCTATTAGCGGATATTCTATTGAAGAGAAAATAGAGATAGCTAAAAAGCATTTAATTCCTGAACAAAGAGCGGAGCATGGATTAAAAGCCAAGGATATAAAATTTTCTTCGAAGGTTATCAAACAACTTATTCAGGACTATACTCGAGAATCTGGTGTACGTTCTCTTAATCGTCAGGTGGCTAGTGTAATGAGGGCGACAGCTAAAAAAGTCGCTATGGAGGAGCAATATGATGTAAATATTTCTGAAGCAATTATTAAAGAGATTTTAGGACCTGTTAAATACTCAAGAGACCGATATCAACGAAGTAAAGTACCTGGTGTGGTCGTTGGACTGGCATGGACCTCTGTGGGAGGAGATATTCTTTTTATAGAAGCTAGCCTAAACAAAGGCAAAGGGAAACTTCAATTGACTGGTAACTTAGGGGCAGTTATGAAGGAATCTGCCCAAACTGCCTTGAGTTTTATCAAAGCTAATGCAGCAGCATTAGGTATTGACCCAGAAAAATTTGAAACGCAAGATATTCATATACATGTACCCGAAGGTGCAACGCCTAAGGATGGACCTTCTGCTGGTATTACCATGCTGACCGCACTTACTTCTGCATTTACAGGTAAAAATGTCAAAGCTAATTTAGCTATGACAGGTGAAATTACCTTAAGAGGTAAGGTGTTACCTGTGGGAGGAATTAAAGAAAAGATTTTAGCAGCTAAAAGAGCTGGCATTAAAGATATTATTTTGTGTAAAGAGAATGAAAAGCATGTCAAGGAAATTAATAAAACCTATATCAAAGGTGTAAAATTTCATTATGTAGAACGAATGGAAGAGGTTTTAAAAATTGCGCTTGGTTAGAAAAGCCAAACACTTAACATTCGCGTCTGATTGTGAATTTTTATAAAAGCCCGTTTTTAGGAAATTTGTTTTCCTAGAAACGGGCTTTTATGTGCTGTTATTTTAAATCATTTTGTACCAAAATTTTCTACTTATTAACTATATTTAACCAATCTACTCCTATTTCATTCATCTATTTCCTTATTTCTGAAACAATAACCCCACTTTATTCGGTATTTAAAAGTGATAAATTTAGACAAAGTCTTATTTATAATGTAATTTTATAACTAAAATATAAAAATTGTATTTTTGTATTTTGCTGTAAAACAGTACTTTTTATTCGTTAAATAATTTTTTTTCAAATAATGAAAAAAAACTAATTTTTTAACGTTTTGACAATTTAAAATTATACTATATTTTACGGCGACTTAAAGACTAAAATATTTATTAGTAAACTATTTAGCAGCAAGTGATAGCCCTGAAAGTCATTTCTTTAAAAAAGTAATTGCTAAATAGGCCCTCTGGCCTTACCTATACTTACACTTAATAATTGAATCAAAATTTATCCTTTTTAACCAAAGGATACTCGAAAAGGTAGTTTGCCTATTATAAAACTATATATTAATTTCTTTAAATCATTTAGGAGTCAATCAATTGTTTTTCAATTTGGTTGAAACATTCTTTAAAATTTATATCCTAAAATTAATAAACAATCAAAATTGATTATGAAGCGATTATTTTACCCTCCTCCAATCAGATTATTGCTGATGGCGTTTATGCTGCTAGTCGCAGGAAGTACCTTTCTTTTTGGAGAAGGGTCTATTGATTTCAGGGGGTACCCTGGGCATCGACTTTTTTATAATGTTGAGCAAAACCAACAATTAAAAGTCTATGCGAATGCTGGAGAAACTATCAATGTTGGTTCGAGCCATGTAGGTATTAATGGTGGAACTATTGAAGTGTATAATCCAAGCGGGGCTCTTGTAGCTACTTTTGGTGGTACCGATGATATTGGTATTATTTTTAGCGATGTTCAAGAATTAAACGGACCGACTGGAACAGCAGGAGGCGGTTATATTCCTGGGGTTGTTGCTGTCCCTGCTGGGCAAGCAGGTGTTTGGAGTATTCGACTTAGATATCCTAACCCTCAACGGGAAAGATTTACTAGCGAACTCCTAAATGGTGATCCTTGGACTAGGGCTGTTAATCAACCCAATGTAAGCCTCTTTGACCAAAGAGTTGCGCTTGCTTGGGATGTTACAGTTACTCAAGGTGGTGCTGGAGATAATGGCGGAACAGGAGTAACTGGTAGATTATATTCTAATGAATACATTTCTATTTTGGATTCTAATGGACGGTCTACTTCTCCTACTTTTTATATCCTTACTAGATTTGGATATCTATATCAAGTTGACTTTTCTAATACAGACCCTTGGGGTTTCCCAATTCATTCTAATAATTTAGGCCTAGTAACTGGCGACCAATCTCCTATATATATGTCTGCAAATATTGGAGCTGATGTATCTGTAGGTAATACTGCTGGTAATTTTACTAGATCTTCTGACCCAAGTGGATGGAATGCTGGTGAAAATTATCTTTATGAACCACAATCTGAAGATAGTGGTAATATCTCTAATAATAAGATATTTTTCAATATTCCTGATGTTAACATGCCTGGTTCTGGGTTGGTAACAGATCTTAATTCTAATAATACGCATACCACTTGGTTGTATACCGAGGTGCCTACTATTGATGAAACGGCAAAGCCTTTTACATTCAATGGTATTTTACCCGAAAACGGATTTTGTAGTGGTGAATTAGTAGCAGAAGAAGGAGCTGGTGGTTATTTCGTTTTTAGAACGGACTTAGCTGGCCAAGCGGTATTTAGGGTAGATGTCAATAATAATGGCTCTTTTGATGATCCAGAAGATATTATTATCGAAGATAATGTCGGATTAGGACAAGATTCCATTTTATGGGATGGTCGAGACGGAGAAGGAAATATTGTAGCTGCTAATCCTAATTTTGAATTTGCTTATGATTTAAAAATTAGAGGTGGAGAGGTTCACCTTTTATTAGCCGATATTGAAAATAATTCAGGTGGAGTTACCTTTACTCGACTGAATGGCCCGGATAGCCCTGATCCTGATTTCTATTTTGATAATAGTGGTATCGGTGCTGTGAATGGTGTAAGTGGTGGTGGTACTGCGGGGAATCCCCAAATTACGACAACACCTTTTACTTACGACGGTAATTTCGGTAACGAAAAAATGTTAGACCAATGGGCATTTATCGAAACCAATAGTTTTGGTACAGGTAATTTGGCTATTGCCATTGAAGATACTTGTTTGCCTGGAGATAATGACAATGATGGTATTTTAGATATTGTTGATATTGATGATGATAATGACGGAGTTCCTGATTTATTAGAATATTGTCACCCAACAGAAGGATTTGCTTGTTTACCTGGTGGCTTAGACCCAAGTGGTGATGCGGATGGTGACGGAGTAGCAAATTTTGAAGATGCAAATGACCCAGCAGTTAATAATGGTTGTTCGGATGCAGATGGCGATGGAGTTTGTGATCAAATTGCTGCTATCTATGATACAGATGGTGATAATGTTCCTGATCATTTTGATTTGGATTCTGATAATGATGGTATTAGCGATTTAGTGGAGGCTGGACACAATCAACCAGATGTGGATGGTAACGGTGTAATTGACGGTGCTCCTGCTGCTTTTGGTGCGAATGGTTTATATAATCCAATCGAAACGAATGATACGCAATCGGGTGTGGCTACTTATACACCATTTGATGTAGATGGTGACGGTATTCCAGACCATGATGATTTGGATTCTGATAATGATGGTATTTTAGATGTGGTGGAAGCGGGCTATGCTAGTGCGGATGCTAATCAAGATGGACGAATTGATGATTCAAATGTTAATCCAGATGGTTTAGCTCCATTGATTGACCCAGCAGTAACAGGTGTTGGAATTCCGCTTCCAATTGATTGGGATGGTGATGGCATTCCTGATTGGCATGATTTAGATTCTGATAATGATGGCATCCTTGATGTCATTGAGGGAGGATACCAAGGGAATGACTCCAACGGAGATGGACGAATTGATGATGGTAGTGGAAATGTTCCTTCTGTAAATTCAGACGGTTTGCCACCAGTGATGAATCCTGCTTTGACAGGTACCGTTATAAACTTGCCTCCTGATACAGATGGTGATGGCATTCCTGATTGGCATGATTTAGATTCTGATAATGACGGTATTAATGATACAGTTGAAAATAGAAACCCTGATGGAGACGGTGATGGATTTATTGGTACTGGACCAATAACTGTGGATGCGAATGGAGTCGCTATTGCAGATGCGAATGGTCCTATTACTCCATTTACTCCTTTAGTGAACACAGACGGAGAAGGTCCTGGTGATTTCAGAGATTTAGATTCAGACGGTGATGGCATCAATGATGTGATTGAGGGCGGTTCTTCGGACCCTGATGGCGATGGTATTATTGGAACGGGTACACCAACAGTAAATCCTTTTGGACAATCAACGGAGGGTACTACTTCTAACCCACCTGACACTGACGGAAATGGTACACCAGATTTTCAAGAAATTCAACAAGTTGAGGAAGCTTGTGAAACTCCTGCTATACCAACATTATCTGCTTCAGGCACTAACTTATGTGAAGGGGATGCCCTTACTTTAACGGCAACTGGAGTTACTGATACAGATGTTAGCTATATTTGGACCGCTTCTGGTGCAAATGGAGTTTCTGAATTTATAACCGATACTCCAACACTTCCTTTAAGCCAGTTGGCTGTTTCTAATACAGCTATTTATACGGTGGTAGCTAGAAGAGATACTTGTTCTTCTGCTAATTCAAATGGTATCAGCGTCGTTGTTAACCCTAGACCAGCAGCGCCTATTTTGTCTGCTACTGCAACTAGTGTATGTGAGGGGGAATCAGTTACTTTAAATGCTGGTGCAGCAACAGCTAATACTACCTACCGATGGACATTGACCGCTGCTGATGGAACCTTTGCCGTTGTAGCGACAACAAATGAACCAATTCTACCTTTAGATGGAATTACTGTAAATCAAACAGGTACTTATACCGTCGAAGCTCTGGGGGGCGGAGGTGCTTGTCCTAGCGGAGTTTCCAATGGCGTCGCTATTGTTGTTAGCCCAATTGGTGCCGCACCAACATTGACTACTAGTGCAACTAGTGCGTGTGCAGGAGAGGCAATTACTTTGACTGCAGGTGGTGGTGGTGCTAATACCACTTATCAATGGACATTGACAACAGCCGATGGTACTTCTTCTGTGGTAGCAACTACAGATGTACCAACTTTTACTGCAACTCAATCGGGAACTTATACGGTTGAATTAACAGTAGGCGGTGACGCATGTTCCAATGGAGGTGCTTCTAATAGTGTTACGATTGATATTGCAGATACGCCAGCAGTACCAACATTGACAGCAAGTGCTACTAATGTATGTCAAGGAGAATCCATTGCTTTAAATGCAGGTACAGCGACAGCTAATACAACTTATCAATGGACCTTAACAAATGCAGACGGTAGTTCTTCAGTAGTAGCAACTACAGATACACCTGATTTTTCTGCAAGTCAGACAGGTACTTATACTGTGGAAGCAATAGGAAATGGCACTTGTCCAAGTGGTGCCTCTAATGGCGTAGCAATTACCGTGATACCAAGACCAGCGGCTTTAACTTTATCTGCTAATGCTTCTGGAGTATGTGAAGGAGAGGCGGTTACTTTAACGGCTTCACCAGCAGGGGTTGCTGGTACAACTTACCAATGGACCTTAACGGCAGCAGATGGTAGTTCTTCTGTAGTAGCAACTACGGATACGCCAACTTTACCGTTAGACCCAATAGCCGCTAATCAAGCTGGTACCTATACGGTAGAAGCTTCAGACCCAGCAGGTGCTTGTCCAAGTGGCCCATCTAATGCCGTAGCTATTGCAGTTACACCAAAGCCAGCCACACCTGTTATGGAAGTGGATAAAGCGATTCACTGTGAAGGAGATACTTTAATGTTCTTTGTAGCTCCTGTGGAAGGAGATAATGTGATATATGAATTTACATTTACTAATCCAGATGGTCGTCAAGATCCATTAGTGACGACTAGTATACCTAGTGCTACAATTCAAGGTTTAGTTGCTGCTAATACGGGGACTTACCAAGTTCGAGTAATTGTAGATGGTTGTCCTTCTGACTTTTCTAATGATGTGCCTGTAGATGTGGCTTCTGGTGGTTTACCAAATGCGGAAGCGACTTCTTCTGCACCTATTGGTAATTCAGTTTGTGAGGGAGAAGGGGTTACGCTATCCGTTGTACCTTTAATTGATGATGCATCTTATGAATGGTCTGGACCAAATGGTGTGGTTGGAAACGAAGCAGAAATAATTCTTGTGGCTGCAACGCCTGAAGATAATGGAGAATATACCGTGACGAT
This sequence comes from uncultured Saprospiraceae bacterium, assembly GCA_938010785.1. Lineage (GTDB taxonomy): Bacteria > Bacteroidota > Bacteroidia > Chitinophagales > Saprospiraceae > JAFMDF01. The sequence goes on along the minus strand of CALLVC010000297.1, from coordinate 6,377 downwards.
TACAGTTAATGGTTGTCCAAAAACAGTTGGACCAGTTACAGTAGCTGTAGATGCAAAACCTGCTACGCCTACAGTTAGTTCTGATACAGATAGTGCTTGTCCAGGTGAAGCGGTTACTTTTAACACAGCTGCAGCGACAGGTGATAATATAACTTACGATTGGTTATTGGACGGAACAGTAGTAGCGACTACTGATAGCCCAACTTATACAGACGAAGATTTCCAAGAAGCAGATGCCGGAAATTATACAGTAGTGGTTAATGAAGGTGGCTGTCCATCTGACCCATCTGACCCAGTTGCTGTTTCTTTAAGAGAAGCTTTAGAAGGGGTTACCGCTTCTTCTAATAGTCCAGTTTGTATTGGAGACCCAATCAATTTAACCGTAACAGATGTAGAAGGAGCTACTTTCGAGTGGACTGGCCCTAATGGCTTTACTTCTACAGAACAAAACCCTACGGTTGTTGATGTCGCTGCGGAAACAGATGCAGGAGATTATACAGTGATTGTAACGGTTGATGGTTGTCCAGCAAGCATCCCACCTGCTACAGTTGACGTGACTCCTAAACCTGCTGCACCAACAGTAAGTATCAGCGAAGGACCTGTTTGTGAAGGAACCGCTGCTACGATTACTGTAGCTGATGCGCAAGCAAATACAACTTATACAGTTTCAGATGCAGCTGGAAATACAGTAGCCTCTGGTACAGAAGCAACTATAGAAATTCCAACGGACGGAGCTGCTGGTGATAATACTTACACCGTGGTGGCTCAAGAAGATGGAGGATGTCCAAGTGAACCTTCTAACGCGGTTAACCTAACCGTCACCCCTCAACCAGATGAGGAAGCGATGATTTTGACGGACCCAATGGGTGGTGATGATTGTGGTGGTACGCCAGGAACGGTTGAAGCGACTGTGCCAGCACAAGGTACTGGTATGTGGACAAGTAGCAATGAAGATGTAGTCTTTACAGATGCAGCTAATCCTACTACGGAGGTGATGGGCTTAGAAGATGGAGACGTGGTGACATGGACTTTATCAAATGATGCTTGTGGGGAGTATGCTTCTGCTAGTATTACTATCAGTGCAATGCAACCTGAAACGACTGCTAATCCAGATGGCGCAACTATTTTAAATAATGAAACAGCTACTGGAAATGTAGCTAACAACGATACACCAAGTGACGGTATTGTAACTGTAATATCTGGACCTTCTAATGGAGTAGGTTCTATTGACGCAAATGGAAATTATTCCTACACACCTAATAGTAGTTTTGTCGGTGACGACCAAATTGTTTATGAGATTTGTAATAGAGATTGTCCAGATGCACCTTGTGCACAGAGCACATTGACTATTACAGTGAACCAAGCAAATATTGATTGTGTGGTACCGGATGTGATTTCTCCGAATAGTGATGGTTTAAATGATGCTTTAGTGATTCCTTGTTCAGATTCTAAACGAGTAGCATTAAAAATCTTTAACCGTTGGGGAGATTTAGTATTCGAGTCTGACAATTACGACAATAACTGGGCTGGAACGCATGATGGTAATGATTTACCTCCCGGGCCATACTATTACGTCTTTGAAGAAGATGGAGTAGAGGCGCAAACGGGCTGTGTCTCTATAGCTAGGTAAGGAAAGTTAGCTAGACATCAGTAATCATATTCATTGCTGATGTTTAGCACAAACTTGTTTGTATTTAAACTTAAAAATCTTAAAAATGAATAAAATTATATATACAACTGCCTTCCTGCTTTTCAGCCTTATGGCGATGGCGCAAAACGATGTGCAGTATACTCATTATTTATTTAATAGGCTGGCATATAATCCAGCATATGCAGGGAGTGAAGGAATGCCAGTTATTAATGCAATCTACAGAAATCAATGGACAGGTGGTTTTGCAGATGGTAAAGCCCCTAAAACTGGTACTATTAATTTCCATACACCTATCCAATGTGGAAGAGGTGGTGTTGGCTTAGGCTTTACTAGTGATAAAGCCGGAATTTTCACAAGTAATCGCTTGAATGGAGCTTACGCTTACAAATTTCAAGTATCTAAAAGCGGAACGCTTAGCGCTGGATTGGGACTTCAATACGAATTTGGGAACGCAGATTTTGCGCGAACCAACCCGCTTGATGCAGGTGATAATACCATTTTAAATGGTAATGATGAGTTTTCAAATAATAGATTTAATGTGGGGGCAGGTTTATACTATACCCATAATGATAATTTTTACATTGGACTATCCGTGCCTCAGTTAATTAATACTTCTTTCTTTCAGAATGTGGATATTTCAGGAGATGGAAATGATTTTCATACTTACTACTTGATGTTTGGATTTGCGAAGGATTTGACCAATAACGTCAAAATCGTACCGGGTGCATTGATTAGTTATAATGGTAAAAACGTACCTTTCGAATTTGATGTCAATGCCAACTTGGTATTTATGGAGAAGCTTTGGGTTGGGTTGAACTATAGATTGGGCGATTCAATTGATGGTTTAATTCAATATCAACTTAATGACCAACTTAGAGCTGGCTTTGCATATGACTTTACGACAAGTGATATCAGACAATATTCTAATGGTTCTTTAGAATTTTTACTGTCTTATGCCTTTACCAATTATAGCAATAAGATTAGTAATGTTCGTTACTTTTAAGAAAATCCTATAAATCAAAATCAAGATAGAAGATAAATACGGACTATTTTTGATTTATTTTTTAGTCTTATAATTAGTATAAAATCATGATTAGAAAAAATATATTAACACTACTTTTCCTATCTCTGTCAGTTGCAGCTTTCTGCCAGGTGGAGATAGAAGAGGTGTCTCTCACTAATCTCGCGGATATCAATACCGAGAACGACGAATTTGTGGCAGTACCTTATGGGGAAGGCATTATGTTTAATGGTATCGGTGATAAAAACCCTTGTGACACTTGTGGTTATTTTAATGGTTTGCGTTTTGCCAAAAACAAACCTAGTGCAGCAGATGCGGATATGGAGGGTGGCTCAGATTGTAGTTGTAGCCCATCTGAAAAAGTTTCAGCTACTTCTTATCCGAAAAAATCGAACTTTAATGCACCCACTTTTACAAGTGATAGAAGCACCATGTACTTGACGCAAAACTTTAATCGTCCAGGTGGTGGTGAAATGAATGTGCAAGGAAGAGGGAAGAAGTTGAAAATTGTCATGGCACAAATGAATGACTTGAATTCATGGTCAAATTTTGTCGATGTACCCTTTAATATGGTAGATTATGAAACTGCTCATCCAGCTTTGACTGCGGATGGCCAGACTATGTATTTTACCTCTGACCGCCCAGGTGGACTTGGTGGAATGGATATCTGGAAAGTCACTATGCAAGGGGATACTTGGGGCGAACCTACTAACTTAGGTGCTCCGATTAATAGCCCAGGAAATGAGATTTTCCCATCTGTTGCTAGAGATGGCGGTATTTATTATGCTTCTAACAAATCAGGAGGAAGTGGTAATTTAGATGTCTATAGCGCATCTATGCAAGGAGGAAGTTGGACCTCTGCTAATTTAGGTGCTCCTTTTAATTCTAGTGCGGATGATTTAGGCTATGTTGAAAACCCTGATGGTGAAAGTGGTTACATTACTTCAAATAGAGCTGGTGGTAAAGGGAATGATGATATTTATTGTTGGAAAATCAATAAAGCACCTGTACAATTATTAGTAGAAGACGGTAATTCAAATGATAGGCTACCGGGTTCTAAAATTAATATTGTAGATAATAACGGTAGCAAGTTAGATTATATTGCGGATGGAGAAGGTGGTGCAGAGCCTGATGTGACCTATAGAAGAACCTACACGGTCAATGTTGAAAAAGAAGGCTACTTACCTTGGAGTAAAGAATTGACCGCTAAGGAATTGGCGATGGCTTCTCCATATATTGTGCCTTTAGTGCCTAGAGCATTTAGTTTAGACGGAGATGTGAAATTCATCGAAAGCCTTGAGATTGCTCCAGGCTCAAGAATCGTTTTACACAATCTTACGACTGGCGAAAAGAGAGAGGCAGTTGCAGATGAGAATGGCATGTTCACCTTTGATAACATTTATTGTTTCGAAGATTATGAATTAATTGCTTACAAGACTGTTGGGACAGAAGAACTAGAATCTGCTAAGTTTCCTCTACCTGCTTCAGCTATTGACTGTGCTGGTGATGAAAAAGTTAAAGTGCCACTTAAACTACCAGAACCCAAACCAGTTATTGTAGAGAAAGTATGTCCTACTTTTTCTGAAGGCATGTTGAGCTTACCAACTGACGGCACTGCACCAAAAGCAATCAGCGCTTTAGGAAGTCGCCCACAATTTGGCAACTCTCACGATGTTGATGCTGCTGGTTTCTACAATAAATTACAAGACAGATATAACCGTAGTGCTAGAGATAAAAAATTCTTAGATGAATTATTTACTTCTTTAGGGTACTCTAATGGTTTTGCGGATGCGAACGAAGCTACTTTCTACTCTGTGACCATTCCAAACGGCATGACTGGAAATATGGGATATACGAAGCGTCACCGAATGAAATACGTTCAGTTAAATGCTCGTAAAGGCCAGGACTTAGAAGCCTTTCAAGTAGCTTCTATTAATGGTTGTGATGTCTACTTCATGAAGACTTGTGGTAACTTGTTTTACTTTAAGCAATAGAAAATTGTAGCTCGAACATTTATCGCTTCTTGTTCAAGTATATATACGCAATAAAAAGGCCCTTTCAGTGTAATCTGAAAGGGCTTTTTTGTGTCATAGCTTGAGTATTCTTGTTCGAGCATATTTAGATTTACCCGAAACCCGAAACCCGAAACCTCTCTACAATATCGAAAACAAAATAATAGCTGCCACAATCACCACCAACACCGCCACATAAACAATCACATTAGAATTACTTCGATACAAATTAAACATCAACTCCATCATATCTCGCCATTCTAATCGAGCGACTAGGCTTTCTCGACCTAGGACAAAATACTTACGCATTCCTTTTCGAGATTGGTCTCCATGTTTTCGAAGTATAAAAAAATCGGAGTTCATAAAAGCTAAATCGTACAATTCACTACGATTGCCTTGTTCCAAAATCATGGTATTAGAGTTGGGTAAGGTTTTCCAACGAGCGCCATTGATGTCTCCATCTCGGACGACCATCAGTTCGCCTTTGGGGCGAAAAATATAAAGTATCGTTTCGTGAAAATGCTCATCATCTCGAACTTCTAAAAAACGGGTATTTAAATAGTAATCTTCTTCATAGAGGTCTTCACTCCATGGCCGTATTAAAGGTAGGATATTGTCTAGGTAGTCATCCATCGTCTTGACGACTGGCATTTCTACGCTGAAGGAACGGGATATTTTATCAAAGAGTGCTTCGTCTTCCATGATAATATGGTTTTCTCAAGAATTACTTATTTTTACCATTTAATAATGACAAAAAATACTTTCTGCATTTGAGTTTTTGAAAGGCATACTTTTTATTGTTCCAAATGTATGGAATTTTTTACTGGATGACAACTGGTGCATTTGTTAAGGAAAGGTTTTCTTACAAAAACTGAATGTTTCGAAATACAGTTTTTTTGAACCACAAAGAACATAAAAGTACACAAAAGATGCTCACAAAAGTTTTTTAAAAAACTCTTTTGTGAACCTTCTTTGTGTTCTTTGTATCTTTTGTGGTTCAAAAAACTTTTGTTAAAGCAGTATTTACCAAAAGCCTTTTTAATAATAACTTCGAATAATCGTATATCACTTACAATAAATTTAATAAAAAATATCATTCCAAACTATGAATACTATTTTAAAAAAATATGCCGATTTATTAGTTAACTATTGCGTTGAACTACAACCTGGCGAAAAACTATATGTCCGAAGTACTACTTTAGCAGAACCTTTAATTCGCGAAGTATTTCGGTCTGCGACGAAGGCAGGTGGCCATGTAGAAATAGATATGGATTTTAGAGAGAAAAATCGAATTTTTATGTCGGAAGCCAATGATGCACAATTGCAGCGAGTACCGCCAATGTATAAAATGGCGATGGAAACTTTTGATGCCTACATCTACATTCGAGCGCCTTTCAATTTGAAAGAAGACAATAACTTACCAAAAGGGCGGTCAGGTATCAGAAGTAAAGCGATGAAAGCAATATCTAAGCGATATTTTGAGCGAACAGCAACCAAAGAATTGAAACGAAATCTTTGCCAATACCCAACTTTGGCAGGCGCCCAAAACGCAGATATGTCTTTGGAAGAGTATCAAGAATTTATCTTTGGTGCCTGCAATTTATTTACGGAAGACCCGCAGCAAGCTTGGTTGAACCGACGAAAAGACCAACAGAAAATTGTTGACCTTTTGAATAAAAGAGATAAAGTCCAA
>CALLVC010000296.1 GCA_938010785.1 uncultured Saprospiraceae bacterium | reverse complement strand
GCAGTTCCTATTCTGAAATTCGGATTAAATTGATACTGAACTAAAGCGGAAAAAGAATCACCTAAACGGTAATTTCCACCTATCCAAAAAGCATCCATAAAGATTAAATTAGCATTGACATCTATTTCAAATGGTGTCTCGGCGTTAAAACTAACCATTGCACCAGGTTGTAATTTTATGTTATTTGTCAACTCCGCTAAATAGCCCGTCATGATGTAATAAGTACGAAAATCATTTCCATTTCCTACTACATCAAAATCTCTATAAATGGAGGTATTTAATAACTGAGGAAGCGATACACCTAAATAAAAATTGGATTGCTCGTAGTAGACTCCAAAACCAAAATTTGGGGCAATCGTTGGGTCTTCACTTGTAGGGATAGTGCCATCGCCAATGTCTAGAGGATTTGCCTCATTCCAATCCATTTTCCCTTGTTCCAATCGGCCATTGACGCCTAAACTTAGTTTCCCTTTACCCTTGGCTAAAGAAAATCTATAAGCATAACTAGCTTCCAAAGAATTGGCTCGATTCATCCCTACTCTATCTGCCGTCACATTCAAACCGAAACCAGAACGTCCACCAAAAAATGGGGTGTGGAAATTAACCGTTGCTGTAGTTGGCGCACCATCTAGTGACAACCATTGATTTCGATAAAGTGCCGTTGCTGTTGGTACACCGGCAGACCCTGCATAAGCCGCATTATAAGCCAGTTTATTAAACAAAAAATGCGTGTATTGGACATCATTTTGAGCAGTTAGCTGAAAGACTGCACACGCAGTTAGGATTGTAAAAATTAAGTGCTTCATATATATTATCGATGTTGAGTCCCTAAAGGGACTAATTATGGACAAATCTAGATTACGTTTTTTTAAATTAGCGCTACATATCGTAGTGCACCTTACCCAAAATCGAATATTCGTGTAGATTCTTATTCAAGTAAAGTATAATTGGCAGTTTTAGCATTGTTCTGTAAAAAGTATTATGTGTGTGTTTTGACGCTGAGGGACGCTGAATTTGATGACTTCTTTATGTTTTCTCCACTTTACAGTACTGAGACAGTATGAAAACATAATTATTCATAATTTTAAACAGCGTCCCTCAGTGTCAAAATACTTTTACACAACTCCCTACGAGAACTATAATTCTGGTTACAATTTTACTACCGTACTATGGTAAAATACCCTTGCATCGGGTCCACACCATCCATGCTTAGCACATAAAAATAAGTGCCATTAGGAAGCGGGTTTCCATTATAAGTTCCTGCCCAATCGTTTTTATAAGTATCTGTTTCATGCACCATATCGCCCCATCGATTGAAGATTTTTATTCGACTTATGGCTGAATTATTTTCTACACAAGGAATTTTTAAACAGTCATTCATTCCATCATTATTTGGCGTAATAACATTAGGGGCAAAACATTGAGCATTAAGCCCAGAATCTACTACCTTAACCGCCACTTGAGCAATGTCACATTGATTCATACAAGCAGTATTGCAAACCTCATATTGAAAAACATCGGTGCCAAAGAAATTGGTATTCGGCTCATAAGCAAGAATGCCATTGTCAAAAGTCAGCGTACCATTTTCAGGCTGCGTCATAAGCTCGATAGAGAAATTTTCATTCCCATTGAGGAAATCATTCTCTATGACATTTGCTTGTTCTAAAGTGCTATTTAATTCGATGGTAAAGGCATCATCTTGTGCCAATATCTGGGTATCTTCTTGACGAATAATTAAAGAATCTTGCGCATAATTTTCACAGCCTTTATAGGATAAAGACCAATACACCGTTGTTTCGCCCATTGGTACATCCAAAAGAAAAGTAGATGGGTTTAAAGGGTCAACAATCGACACATCTGATGAAGTCAACCATGCGCCTGTTCCAATCATCGGCTGTACCGCCTCAATCATGATTTCACTCTCCTCACAAACACTTACCGTATTGGTTTGAATAAAAGCCAATTCATTAGGAATTGTACTTACTTCTAGTGCTACTTCATTAGATTTTTCACTGATGCAGCCATTTTGGGTAACCACCGCAAATAAAGTCCCGCTATCGTTGGTTTGTAAATTAGTTTTATCAAAGGTTGGTGTATTAGTACTCGCCAGAGGTACATCTGAATTGGAGGCAAACCATTCATATACGACCGTCGTTCCTTCTGGAAAAACGGTTGGTTTAGTTACCGTAAATGTGGCAGATTCACCTTCACATTTTTGGCTATTATCCGCACTTAAGCTGGGTTGTTCAGGTTTTGATTGAACATCAATACTAATTTCATTAGTCAAAACAGGGCAAACATTAGACGTAATAACCGCATAATAATTACCCGCATCCGCTGCTGAAATATCAGAGATAGTTGGGTTCGGAACATCAGAAGTAAACCCATTAGGTCCAAACCATTCATAGGTAGCACCAATTTCAAAAGGAACATTTAAAGCAACATTTTCTCCTTCACAAACAGGAGCATCAACCCCAGCAGAAGCAGTGGCAACAAGGTCAATAGAAGGCGACTGGACCATTACGCTGCCGACGTTAGATGGAGGTGTACTACAACCATCTACTGTCAGCACTGCGTAATAAGTACCTGTGTTCGCCTCTGTTAAGTTGGTTAGGGTGTAATTAGGATGAGTGCTCGTCCCGACCTGTTCATTTGTCTGGACATGGAACCAACTATACAGCACCTCACTGCCACTGGAAACCTCCTGTGGATTATTTATAGTAAAAGTTACTTCTCCGTTGATACATTGTGGACCTGCCATCACACTTAGTTCGGGTATGGTAGGCTTGCTTGTTACTTGAATGGTAATTGCTTCACTAGCTCGAGAACAGCCTTTCTTTTCTCTGACAATGTAATAATTTCCACTTATCTCAGCAGGCGCATTTTCTATAATTAAACTATTCGTCGTATTGTCAATAATCCCATTCGGTCCATACCATTGATAATTAACATCATCTTCAAAAGGTACGGCTAAATTTACCTGTTCACCTGCACAGATAGGACTAACACCTGCCTCTGCATTACTAAAAATGGGTACTTCAGATAAACCAGGTTGAGTGATAATTTCTTGAGTATTCGACCTATCGGAAGTACATCCGTCTACGGTTAACACACTATAATAAGCGCCCTCGTCAATATTTTCTAAATTATCTATTGTCCAAATTAAATCGTTTCTGGTAGTGATTAATTCATTGGTATTGGCGTTTATCCAGTCTACTTTTATAGTACTATTTCCGTCAAGCATCCCTGCATTCGTGATACTAAGGGCTATATTTTCCCCAATACAAGGTTCAGGATTATCTAAAGCAATAATTGGATTTGTAGGTTTAGGGTTTACCCTTACTTCCACGTTTTCACTAAGCGAAGTACAACCATCAACCGTCACTGCAAAAGAATAGCTACCATTCACATCAGCCGTCGCATTTCTAAGGGAAGTACTTGGTTCATTTTCAATTAAACCATCTGGTCCATACCAAGCATAAGTCGCATCGGGGAATAAAGAACCTGTCAAACGAACTGTTTCCCCTTCACAAGCAGGCGTATTGATACTGGCGGAAGTAGAAGCAGCAACATTTAAGGCAGGTCGTACTTCAATCGTCTGGACATTGGATGCAGCAGAAGTACAGCCTAATAGACTAACTTCTACATAATAATCTCCATTATTCGCTATCGATAAATCTCCTAAAGCCAAAGTAGGCGTATTAGTGGTTTCAATCGGGAGATTATCTCCAATGGCAAACCAATCAAATTGTAGTGAATTGTTATCGGAATAACTAAGAGGTTCTATAATTGTTAAAGTAGCAGCAGCACCTTCACATTGAATAGCTTCTTCCATTCTAAGAGTTGGTGTTGTCGGTGTAGGGTTGACCATCACCGAAACATTATTCGTCCGAACAGAGCAACCTTCAAAAGTGACTAAAGCACTATACATTCCATTATTTAAAGTAGAAACATTCGTCAAAGTAGGATTGGCTCGGTCGGAGGAAAAATTTGCAGGCCCTATCCATTCATAAGTCGCCCCTTCTTTAAAAGGCACACTTAATTCGACTACTGCACCTTCACAAACAGGGTTTAGAAAAGAAGCGGAAGAAGTCGCTACAGGGCTTTCTAGAGGCAATTTAACTTTCACTCGCTCCCCATTGGACAAGCTGGATTCACATCCATTAATATTTACTACTGCGGTATAAATTCCTGCATTTTCAGCTTGCACATCCTCAATTAATAAGGTCGCAATATTCGTGGTATCCACAACCATTGGTTCCCCATTGGTTTGATTGTACCAAATATACTTCACGTCTTCTCCTGAAAAAGTATTCACTTCTAAAGCTATCGCTTCGCCAGCACATAATTCATTATTTTCAACGGTTAAAGCTGGGGCTAATGGTTTTCCCATTAAATCAACGACTACTTTCAAAGGTTCAGATTGGCAACCACGTCCAGTCTCTAAAACCAATTCATAAGTACCACTTGCTTCTTGTCTGGTATCTGTTAATTCAACGGGAAAAGTTGTATTGGCATTTGTTTTTCCCTCAAATTCAAAATCATTAGGCCCAGTCCATTGGTAAACAATCGTTTCAGTAAAAGCAGCATCTCCATCCGCGCTTAAACTAACTGGAGTACCTTCACAAAATTGACCTCCGCCAACTGATTGGCTCGGTGTTGGTGTATTTCGAGGATGACAATTATAGGTTAAGAAATTATCTAAAGAATTGGCATTTTGTGGACATGGAGCACCTCCAGGGCATTCTTCTTGGTCTAATAATTTGTCATCATCAGAATCTAAATCATCGACATCCGCTAATAAATCTCCATCGGAATTAACACAAGGCCAACCTCCCGGACATTCATAGCTATCTAAAATACCATCACCATCTCTATCTATATCTTGGAAATCAGCAATCTGGTCTTGGTCGGTATCTTCTGGATTAGAGATAACTCCTAAAACAGTCCCTGCTCCATCTTGCGTACTTTGCCCTTGAGCATTGACCACAGGAATCCCTGCTCCTATTTTCCCATCCCCATCTGCATCGGGTTGGTCCGCTTCATTGACATCATTAATGCCATCATCGTCGGCATCTAAATCTCGAAAATCTGCCGCTCCTGTTCCATCTGTGTTCACAGGACGAATCGTAATAATTAAAGCCTCGCCATTTTGGTTTGCAGTTGCTTGACCATTAACATCAACCATAGGAGCGCCCGCTCCAATAATTCCATTATTATCTGGGTCATTATTTAAATTTTCTGCTACATCATTAATCCCATCATTATCTGAATCGAGGTCATGCCAATCTCTCACGCCATCCGAATCTGTATCTGGTGGTAATGGAATGGCAATATTCGTTAGCAACGGGTCTAAAATAGATGCTAAACCAGTTGAGCCGACAATAGGTGTATTTCCATTTCCATCGTCAATTCGTCCATCTCCATTGCTATCCGCAAAATCAAAATTAGCCTCCACTACATCATTGATTCCATCGTTATCTGAATCTAAATCATCGTGGTCTGGCACACCGTCTCCATCAGCATCAGAACGATTATAGATTTCAAAAGCAGTAAAAGCATCTGGGTCAGAAGCCAAGGCATTAAAAAAGCCATTCCTACCAAAAAAGGAGTTGTCTCCATCAATGACCCCATTTCCGTCAAGGTCACTTTGAGAATGTCCTGCTTCTACCAAGTCAGTAATTCCATCGTTGTCCGAATCTAAATCCAAATGGTCTGGCACGCCATCCCCGTCTGTATCATAAATTGCTGGTAATACATCACATGCTCCATCTTCATTGGCATCCACACAATTATTATTAATCACAGGGTCCGAACTATCTAAATAATTGGGAATATTATCTCCATCATTATCAGCAGTAGGGTCAACCCCTCCTGGCAAACAAACAAAATCACCCTCTGGATTACAGTATTCTGAAAAATCAGGAATGCCATCATTATCATCATCCAAATCTACAAAGTCGGGAATTTTATCTAAATCAGAATCTAGAATTGGCACACTACAATCTTCCACAATATCAATCGCAAATCCTCCATTTTCAGAAGAACTGTATTCTATCAGCGACCAGTAATCCAGTAATCGGTTATTACCAAATCTTTCAGTATAAGTAAATGGCTCAGAAGTTGCGCGGGCATTACCAATGGAACCTGCTCCACTAACGGGGCCACCAATTGCTGAGTGGTCATAAAAATATTCTCGCGAAGGACTTTCTTGACCATTTAATCGAGTGAAAGAGACCCCACCCGGGTTGTTTTCTACGTCCAACATCATGATATGAATCTCTCCCCCTCTTACTTCTAATTTATAATTAATTCGAAAGTTGAAAGAAGCGGGTATAATATTTCCAGCTCCATCTCTACCATCCCAAGCAACCGTATTGGCTCCTACTTCTACTCTTTGAAAATAGGTTCTATCTACAGGGTCAGTGAAATCTCCATTCCCATTAAAATCAAGTGAAATCTTCGCAGTTCCACTAGTATTCACATTAAAATTAAGCACCCCACCTTTTCCCACTTCCGTCACTAAATCATTGGAACATAGACTATTACTTGCACTAATACCTTTAAAATTAATGTCTTCAAACTCTGGATTAACCTCCAATAATTCCCTAAACAACCAAGTGGTATGCGTATTATAAGTATACAGGTCTGTCACCATAGCCTGTGCAGGCATGGTTGGGTCAGGAAGGTTAAAGAATATTTTATTATTGACAATATTGCCAACATCTTCAGATTGAGGTTCATATAGATATTTATTTCCAGTTGTCCAATCCTGTAATCTATCGGAGCGATTAAAATCAGTTTGTTCAGCAGATTGATAACAAGGAGAACCATCTGCTGTCACCAAACCTACAGTATTAGAAAAAATGGGAAAGCCCCAAGGGTCTGTATCTTTAAAATCAATTTGATATTGAAATCCATCTTTTGTCAAAATATAAAAAGTAGGGGAAGTCATGATGTCATTTCCATTTTGAATAGAAATATATTCATTAGAATAAACTCGACCTTCTACCATGGTGCCGCCCATATTGGCAGCTGCATTTTTTGATACCGTGATGTCCCAAGCTAGAACTACTCGCTGATTGACAGGTTGGTCATTTCGGTCCCAAACTGCATTATTCATAATATTGGTAAATGCTTCTTGAGTATAATCAGTATATTCGTATCGAATGGTCCAAACCCCACTTTGCCCTGTTCCAACCTCGACCGTTGCGGGAACATAGCCGCTTCCATTTGTCGTTCCTCCACCAGTAGGCCCTGCCATTTCTTCCACATTATTATTAATGATTCCCAATCCATCGCTACCATTAAAAATATAGTGCAACGTTCCATCTGGTCGAAAAACAGAAATAAATCCTCCCGAAAGACCAACATGACTCGCACCTAAATTAATTGTTTCTCCTTCTGCGACGTATACCTTTAGTTGTTGTCGTTGTTCTGCATTAAAGAACAAACGATAACCGGGATAATCTCTAAAATCTTTAGAACCTTCTGCTTGTAGATTATTGATACTCACGAGTAAACATATCATCCAAAGCGAATACCGACATAAATTGTGCATGAAAAATGAAAGTTTCATAGTTACTATAAATTGCCAGTGGTTAGGAATAGGCTAATCATGCCAAAGTTGACGGTTAGCCCTAACCACGTTTTTTCGTGAAGGAATCTGGTAAGAATGTGGTAGGGAAATCTAAAATTCAAAATGTAAAATTCTAAATCTAAAAATGCTGACAAACAGTAGAGTTTATTCGGTTCACGGTTCACGGCATACGGTTCACGGTCAGCCTTAAGAAAACTCTTCAAATAAAGTCTAGTAATTTTCGATTTAAAACAGTTATGCTTTTTTTAGATTTCCTAAGAATTGTAAGTATATATTATAAGTTCACCAAAGCAGTCTTGCCCTAGTGGCTCAAGACAAAAGTAGTTGATAGTTTAGAATCAGTTATTTTTTGTCTAATCTAGATAAGGAAGTGCACTTCCGAACCGCAAGCGGATGGGATGCAATTGGGATAATAGCCGTAGCTATTAAGCCCGATTTTTTA
>CALLVC010000295.1 GCA_938010785.1 uncultured Saprospiraceae bacterium | reverse complement strand
GTAAAATTTTTAGCTTGAATTTTTTCGATAGTTTTCGCCAAAAAATCAATGCATAGCACCCGCTACGGATTTATTTTTTGGTAAAAAATAGCGGAAAAAGGCTGCTAAAAATTACCCGATTAATTGAGCTGCATTACTTAGGTTGAAGGTATTGTTTTTATTTTTGTTAAACAAAAGGAATATACTTTTGGTGAATACTGTTTTTTAAAGGACAATTTTGTCAAATACTTCGATATAGTTTTAGGAAATTATTCTTAAGAATTGTTAAATATTAGGATAACTTGGAAAACAAACAGGAGTTTCTAAAATCTCCTACCACGATAAAGGGTTTTCTCATAAAAACACAAACAAGTAAATTAATTTTTTTTTGAACCCTGCCTTTTGTCGGCAGGCAGGCACAAAAGATACAAAGTCCACAAAAGAAAATCACAAAAGTTTGTTTATTATATTCTTTTGTGAACCTCTTTTGTGTCCTTATATGTCCTTTGTGGTTCAAAAATAATTTTATGAGAAAACCCTTTACCACGATATTACTTAAATAAATAATCAAATAAATTTAAATCATGAATAAATCGATTTTATTAGCCGTAGCAGCCATTTTAATACTAGGGGGTATTTATGCTTTTACGATAGGCCAGCCAACGACCGAACCAACAGACGACACGAAGATTAAATGGTATACCCTAGAAGAGGCAGTAGCGGCCAACAAAACCAATAAAAAGAAATTTGCTATAGATGTTTATACCAGTTGGTGCCATTGGTGTAAGGTCATGGATAAAGAAACCTTCACAGACCCTGCTGTCATCAAATATATGAACGAACATTTTTATGCCATAAAATTTGATGGAGAGACTAAGGAAAATATTACTTTTCAGGGCAAAGACTATAAATTTGTCAATGCAGGAAGAAGAGGGATTAATACCCTAGCATATTATTGGCTAGATGGTCGTGCAGCTTATCCTACAATTGTGTATTTAGACGAAGCCTATAACAAAATAAAGGTGTCTCCAGGGTTTAAAAAACCAAACCAAATGGTCGCCGAATTAAAAACAATCGAAGCGTCAGCGACAGTTACAGGCGATTAAAATCATGCAGGGCTTGTGTAAAAAGTCTCATACTACTTTATGACCCTGGACGATACCACAGATAATAGAATTGCTATAAAGCTTTAATAATATCGATTTTGTTTACGACTATCTATCGTGTATAACGAATTCATCGTTCATCATTCATCGTTCATCATTCATCGTTCATCGTTTAATGAAATTTTGACTTCATATATGGTGGCTTTTGCTTAATTTTGCGCCTCAAAAAAATAATATATGATTTCAGTCAATGATGTAGCAGTAGAGTTCAGCGGACGCACCCTTTTCAAGAATGTCTCTTTTGTGATAAATCCAGAAGATAAGATAGCTTTAATGGGCAAAAATGGGGCGGGTAAGTCTACGATGATGAAGATTATTGCGGGGGCGGAAAAAGCAACTAAAGGTGGCGTACAAGCACCAAAAGATGCGATTATTGCCTACTTACCTCAGCATTTGTTGACAGACGATAACTGTACTGTTTTTGAGGAAACATCCAAAGCATTCAAAAAGGTATTTGAAATGCGGGATGAAATGGCGCGCTTGAACAAAGAATTGGAAACGAGAACAGATTATGAGTCAGTGGAGTATTTAGCCATTATCAATCAAGTGACAGATTTGGGAGAGATTTATTACTCTCTTGAAGAAATCAATTATGATGCAGAGGTAGAAAAAACACTACTAGGCTTAGGCTTTAAACGAACGGATTTCCAAAGACCAACCAGTGAATTTAGTGGAGGCTGGAGAATGCGGATTGAGTTGGCAAAAATATTATTACAACAGCCAGATTTAATTTTATTGGATGAGCCGACCAACCATATTGACATCGAATCGGTCATCTGGTTAGAGGATTTTTTAGTCAATAAAGCGAAGGCGGTATTGGTTATTTCTCACGACAGAGCCTTCATTGATAATATCACCAATCGAACCGTGGAGGTCACAATGGGGCGGATTTATGATTATAAAGCCAATTATTCGCACTATTTACAATTGCGGGAAGACCGACGACAGCACCAACTAAAAGCCTTCAAAGAACAACAGAAATTTATAGAAGATAGCAATCGATTCATTGAACGTTTTAAGGGGACGTACTCCAAGACCAATCAAGTGAGTTCTAGAGAGCGGATGTTGGAGAAATTGGAGATTATAGAAGTAGACGAAGTAGACAATTCAGCTTTAAAATTGCGGTTTCCGCCCTGTAATCGGTCAGGTGATTATCCTGTATTGGTGAAAGGTTTATCAAAAAGTTATGGAGACCATGTCGTTTTCAAAGATGCCAATATGACCATCGAAAGAGGGGAGAAGGTATCTTTTGTGGGTAGAAACGGAGAGGGGAAATCGACTTTAATCAAAGCGATTATGGGAGAGATTGAGTTTGAGGGACAATGTCAATTGGGACATAATGTAGAAGTCGGGTATTTTGCGCAGAATCAAGCTTCGTTATTAGACCCCAATTTGACGGTATTTCAAACGGTCGATGAAATTGCCAAAGGAGACATTCGGAGTCAATTGAAAAATATTCTCGGTGGATTTATGTTTAGTGGAGATGATATTGATAAAAAAGTATCGGTCTTGTCAGGAGGAGAACGGACACGGTTGGCAATGGTCAAATTATTGCTAGAACCTGTTAATCTATTGATTCTGGATGAGCCGACGAATCATTTAGATATCAAATCTAAAGATGTCCTAAAAGAAGCCTTAAAAGCTTTTGATGGTACGCTTATTTTGGTTTCTCACGACCGTGATTTCCTACAAGGACTATCTAAAAAAGTATTTGAATTTAAAGATAAAAGAGTACTAGAACACTTTGAAACGATTGACGATTTCTTAGTGCGTAATCGAATGGAGAATCTGAAAGAGATAGAGATGAGTAAGTAGTTTTTTTAACGATAAATGATTTTTTTAACGATGAATGATGAACTATGAACGATGAATTGGGTGATAAGTACAATATATTACTATAACTCATGTTACGCACAAGGCGACTAAAACAAAGTCTTTTAATAGTTAAGTTTAGTGTTCTAAGTAGGCTTTGTTACTTTTCCAATTGATGAATAGGCAAATAATATCCCAGAGGATATTATGGCATGAAAAATCTAGTCAAAATAAACTGCCATCCCGTCCCTTTGGGTTCGCCCCTACGGACTCATGCTCAAACAGTATTTTGACACCCTCCGCCACCGTGACAGCTTGGCTAATGTACCAACTAGTAGCATCAGGCTTGCATGCGTAACATCAGTTACTATAAAAATGAATTCATCGTTCATCATTCATCGTTCATCATTTTAAGCCGCATTATCAGCAATATATTCTTCCAAAATTTCTTCCAAATTAGGTTTAGGAACAAGCCCTTGATAGCGTTCTACCACTTGCCCTTTATGGACAAACATAATGGTCGGAATAGATTTTATTTTAAAGTGCTGGCTTAGCTTCGGATTGTTTTCTGTATTCACTTTAACCACTAATGCTCTACCATCAAATTCTTCTGCTAGTTCATCTATAATCGGGCCTAAAACCTTACAAGGTCCACACCAGTTGGCATAAAAGTCTACCAATACAGGAATGTCTGATTGGGCCACCAACTCATTAAAATTGGCATCGGTGACTTGGGGTGTTTGGTATTTAGGTTTCTTTTTTCTCCAAAACATATGCTAATCTATTTTTTTAAGTAATGTTGAACCAGAAAAGAAACGTTGCAAAGAACTTGAAAGTTTTAAGAAAATCTATGGAATTGAATAAAGACTATTCTATTTAATTAGAATTATCTAATTCATCGAGCTTTTTATCAATTCTGTCTTCAATTTTTTCTTTAAGCTCTTTAGTTTTTTCAATTTTCTTTTCTAATTTTTGTTTTTGTTCATGATCATCAACAGACTTTAATACTTCGTTGTCTTTTTTAATCTTTTCTTCTACTTCTGCCAGCAGTTTTTTCTTTTTTTCAATGCCTTCCGCTTCTTCTGCTTTATCAAAAATTAGATTTTCGGGGGTGTTTTCTTCTAAGACTTCTCTATTGTTAGTTCTATATTTTTGCGGAATAAAGATAGTGTCTGCAACTTGCTTTTGGTTCATAAAATTTGGAGAAACAATTTCTATACCTGCTTGATGAAGGGAATCAATGACATGGCCCGTCAGTCTAGATTTGGCGCTGATAATGGATTTTACATTCTCCAATAATCCATGTATTTTATAAACAATAGAGAAATCTCCAAGAGACATGATATGCACAAAAGGTTCTTTCAGTCCACAATCTTTGGCCGCTTGCAACAATGCTTCTTCAATTTTAAGTCTGTTGACATCGTAGCCCAAAGAACACTCTACGCTGATAATGGTTCCAGATTGCCTAGTTACTTTGACGGAGTTGGTCGCCAAACTCATATTAGGTAGGGTAGTTAGGTCTCTATCAATCGTTTGAATTTCTGTATGGAAAAGCCCCTGTTCTGTTACTCTACCAAAAATGCCATTTACTTCGATGAAATCTCCCGGTTTAAAACTTCTTCTCATCTTAAGGGCAATTCCTGCCAAAGCATTTCCAATAAACGTAGTAGCACTCAAACCTAAAACCGCAGACAAAACAATCCCAATCAGACTCGTAACTTGCCCTTTTTGGTCAGGACTCATTGGCAAAGCAAGAATGATACTGATGATACCAATGAAGACAATTAAAAATAATAAGATAGACTTGATGAGTGCTTTATCTGTTTGTCCTTTGGCTTGTCGGTCTAATAATTTTTTAGCCAACATATAAAGGCCCACAAAAAATAGGGTAGTTAATACCATAGGGTACCAACTGTTGATTATTTGCTTTAAAATTTCCATTATTGAGATTTAATGCTTCTTAATAGCTGGGGCTTTTTTGCAAAAATAATGGATTCTCAATTAATATATTGTTTAAAATCAGAGGTGAGCGTATCCGTTATTAATTCCTCCATTTTAATAGGTTTCCAAAATGGAAGTACCTTTATTTTTCGATTTTTCGATAAGTTATTCTGTTCTACAATATCAAACGCTTTTCCTAAGTCTCCGTGTCAAAACTTAAAAGGAACTAAATTATATTTTTAGCTATAAGTTGTAATAAAAAAGTCTCTCGTTCAATAGACATCCCTTTTTTATCACTAGTCGCCATGGTCTTTTGATTATGTTGGATGGCTTCATGAATATTTACCCAAATAGCTTTCATCCCATTTTTTATTTCATAGGATTCCAAACTTGACTTACCCAACTCTTGGTTAACCTCACAAGTATAACAGTATGAAATCATATGCTGAATGTCATAGTCAGATTTGTACCATGGTCTGTATTCTTCATAAGCGCCAAAAGGCTTTATATTTTTAATGTTTTGGGCGCCCGTTTCTTCCGTCAGCTCTCGAATCATTCCTTCGATTTTATCTTCGCCAGCATCTAAGCCTCCGCCGGGTAGACTATAATCTTCATATCGTTGGGTATACATTAATAAAATACGGTCCCCTTGAATTGTTATACACCTAGTTGCTAGTCTGGTGAAAACAGATTTATTTTCTAGGGTTTTAATGTCAGGATGATAATGAGTTTTTAAAATTTGCATTAAGAATTTAGGTGTTTCAATTGACAATTCAACGAGTTATATTTTTGGAGAGAAGCCAAAACTAAAACACTAGATGAGCACCTAGTGCTGTGTTTCAAAAGTTTTGATTAGCAATTTGTCGCTATAACCACGAAGTGGTTAAACTTGAACAGCTCTGTATGTCCTGCTGCCGGCAGGCAGGACATGCAGGGGCAATGATGGAAATTCTCCCCTATCTCCCAACTCTGGAGGTGTTGAACATGAATTTGTCTATTTTATTCACGTTCAACACCTTCAGCGTTGTAATATTTGTGCATATTGGTCATTGCCCCGAATTTCCATACGGGGTTATTGTTGTTTAACCACTTCGTGGTTCTTGTGGTCAATTACTAGCTTAAACTTTGTTTACAAAGCACTAGTATTTTAGTTTTAGAAATGATTAATAGTTAAGAAGGAACTACATATTGTAAACACCACCATTGATATCAAGCGTAGCACCTGTAATAAA
>CALLVC010000294.1 GCA_938010785.1 uncultured Saprospiraceae bacterium | reverse complement strand
TGGACGGCACTATTAGCCTATCTCCGATGGGAACTATCAATTACGTAATTGAAAGAGATGACGATACTGGTGGATCGGGGGCAAATTTCATGGTAAAATTAAGTGCATCTAATGTACAAATAAAGCCATTGATTCAGGCGATAATGATTGGACAAGATGGAAATCATGGCTTCTCTTTTTCAACGGATGGATATTCTGTTAAATAAAAAAACTACCTCCTCCCCAAAGAAGGAAGAGGCAGCTATCTATTACTATCACATAATTTTATAGTCTCTATTCAAGACTTATTCTGTCTTTATAATTTTCTTTCTTATCATTAGAAGAGACAACGAAGGTTTCTTTCGCAAACAAATCAACCAAATAACAACATATTTTTAGAAGTGCAGCCAACTACTTACCTGCCGAAAAGGCTATTATTGATTTTTGTGCATAAGATTGACTATGCTAGATAATGTAAAGTTACCGAGGTACATATTTTTAATTTATGAATTTGAAAATAAGAAGACAACTACTAAAAATCTAAAATGAAGTTATTCATTCGTAATGAGCAATTCCTATAATCTATACGGTTTGGATTATGAATTTGGATTTTTAATAGTAACTTTTTGTAAATTTTAATGAAGGCTAGTTGTATTTTTTATACTATAAACAGTTTTTTTTCTAAAAAGATAATTGCCTGTTTTTGTTCACTTAAAATTATAATTATTGCAATGATCCACTCCTATCAAAATAGGCGCATTAAATGAACTACTATATTTTTAAATTTTTATTTTCTTCTTAAGGAATTGATTATCAATTAATTGAAAGTAACCTTTGAAATTATTACCTTTTTGAAAATCCAAATTTGTCTCCTAAACCGTATTTAAATCGAAGGTTATAAACGTAGTGAAAAACAAAAAAATGGATGGTCAAAATTATTTTTTTTCAAAACAAAATAAAAAAAATATTATTTGATTGAACAAATAGAAGGGTACAACTTTATAGTGTAGTTATACTCAGCCTCATAAAAAAAAAGATCAGTTCTTCAAATAGCTGATCTTAGTCAAACTAGAATCAAAATAATCACGGTCATTTGCAAGACTTACTGGTTATCTACTGATTCACACTATAAGCAGATTTTTAAAGCTAATACAAGGTATACTGTTTTTGATAAGCTACCTGCAGATAGTTATCAATACGCTACTTTATTGTTATAATTTAAAGAAAAAAGTTAATCCCTTTTTTCTAACGGGAAAATAATGCCCGATTTTAAATACCTAATTTTCATAAAAAACTTTATTCATGAAAAATTTGAACCCAACGCTTTTTTCTAAAAAGCAACTTTTTTCCATGCTTATGGGGCTGTTATGTACCGTGTTCGTTGCACAGGCATCCAGTCACCGAGAGGCACCATTAATTGCTAATGACCCGTTAGCGGATAACACAGATTTATACGCATTCCGTAGTCCTGATGATCCAAATACGATTACGATCATTGCCAATTATATTCCTGGAGAGTTACCTTTTGGAGGACCTAACTATTACACTTTTGGAGAAAATATTCGCTATGAGATTCACATCGACAATGATGTAACTACAGCAGGCGATGACATCACCTACCGATTTACTTTCACTAGAGAAAATCAAGACCCTACAACATTTTTTAATATCCGTTTAGGACAACAAAATCTAAAAACGACTTATACTTTAGAAAGAAGTATGGGTGGTGGGCCATTTACGGCAATTGTTACAGGTGGTATCGTACCTCCTAATGATATTGGTGCAAGATCAATTGAATCAGGTGCTGGTTTAGGAGCGTCTAGCTATGACCAATTAATTGCTGATGCAATTGCAACTGCCTCTACGGGCGAGAAAGTATTTGCTGGACCAGCTGATGATCCTTTCTTCGTAGACTTAGGTGGTATTTTCGATTTAGGAGATGCACCAAGACAAAATGGTATGTCAAGAGATGATTTAGCTTGTATGAATGTACATACTTTAGCTATCCAAGTACCTATTTCGACTTTGTCAAAAACGGGAACAAATACTCCAGCAAATATTTTAGATGGAGATTATACAATTGGTGTATGGGCTTCTGCTAGTCGTCCAAGAATGACTGTATTTTCTGCTACGGGTGACCCAGTTCACTCTGGAGATTTTGTACAAGTTTCAAGATTGGGGATGCCTTTAACCAATGAGGCAGTGATTCCAGTTGGCGCAAAAGATTTTTGGAATGCCATTTCTCCATATGATGAAATTACAGAAACAACGATGGATGAGTATTTCTACAATCCTGAATTGGCTTTATATATGGATGATGACCAATTTGGTGGCGCAGTACCTTCTTTTGCCCCATTAAGAATTCAAACCAACTCTTTGGGTGCTTTTGATTTCTCTAACGGAGCAGATGGATTATACAGTTTGAAAGGTTCAGATGCAGTAGCAGGAACAGCATTGGATGATGCAGTATTTGGTACTTTATTATTACCTGCACCAGGAAAGCCACGGTCTGTGGATTTATGGCCAGCGTTCCATACGGGCGTACCAAATGTTATTCCTTACCAATTAGCAACAGGAAAAGCAGGTAACCCACTAGCAGAAGGAAAGCCATTCGTGAATAACTTTTTACCAAACGGTGGAGACATGTTGCGTTTGAATATGGCAGTACCTCCCACTCCAAGAGATGATGCCAACTTTAGTTCTTTAGGATTAGTACAAGCGGCAGCTATTGGTTTAACAGTTGCTCCTTTTAATACGACTGCTGATTTAGAATTCATTCCAAATATGGATGGTTTCCCGAATGGTAGAAGATTAGAAGATGATGTAACTAGAATTGAGTTACAAGCAGTAGCAGGGGTAGTATTAGCAGCAGTAGGATTGTGGTATGATGACTATGACCCAATGACTTCTGCTAGTCCAGTGACTCAAGATTTATTAAATGTATTGACTTATACGACTGGCGTTGAATCAAATGATTTGGCTTTCACAGGCGGGTTCCCATATGTGGCACAGCCGCACAGTGGTACGGGCGAATGTTCAGGAACAGTTATTGTAAAAAATCCTGATTTTGCCAATGCTACTGTAGCCCAAGTATTTGCTTCTTCTAACACAACAGGTCAAATATCTGTTTTAGGAATCACAGAAGGTAATATGATTGAAACGGCTTCTTTTGCTAGTGCAGGAATGGATGCTGACGGTATCCACTACGATGCAGCAGCAGACCGTTTATACCAATTAAATAGAAGTGGAAATGTAGTAAATGCTTACGATAATGTATTAGCTACCTTGAGTGCGAATGGCATGCCAACCGTATCAGGTACCTCTTCTTCTGACTTTATGAATGGTAGAGAAATAGCAGTAAGTGGCAACCGATTAGTCGTTGCACAAGATGCTACGGATGACAATGGTGGTAACAAATTCCACATTTACACTATAGATGGTAGTAACATCACTTTCCAAAAAACTTTGGAATCTACGATTAACCTTTGGGGTATTCACGCATATGGGGAGACTTTATATGCTATCGAAGATAACTCTGATAGATTGGTTACTTACGAAAACTTCTTTGCGATGTCTGGCACAGCAATGCCAACTAGTTCTGTTTCTATCGAAGGAATGGTAAGAACACACGGTATTACTTACTGGCCAAATACGGACATGATGATTTTAACAGATGTAGGTGCGGCAAGTAGTCCTGATGATGGTGCAATTACAGTAATCAAAGGATTTGCAGCAGCAGCAGCAGACGGAACGATTAGCTTAGCAGAGCAATTAAGAGTAGCTGGACCTTCTACTTTCTTAGGAAACCCAGTGGATATTGCGATTGACATCAATCGAATGACGATTTATGTAGCAGAAAGAGCGAATGGTGGCGGTAGAATCTTAGGGTTTGCAATGCCAACAGCTTCTGGTGATTTTGCTCCAACGTATAATGCAGAAGTTGCAGGTGCATCTGCTGTATTCTTAAGTGGTAATCCAGCAGAAATGGCGCCTCCTCCTCCAGCAGGTGCTTGTGCTGCTCCAACAGGTGTTTCTGTAGATTTACTATCTCCTCGTAGAACAACAGTTAGTTGGAATCGTGTTGATGGTGCAGAAAGATACCAATTCCAAATTCGTTTTAAAGGACAAGAAAGATGGTTGGTAACAGCTAAAGTCCGTGGAAATAGAGTGTCTATTTTTGCTCCTTCCAATAGAACCTATGAATTTAGAGTTGCTTCTATTTGTGATGGAACAGCAGGAGAATATGGTGCTATCATGGAATATACCTCGGCTAGTGGTATCGTTAGCAGTAGTGTGGCAGAATCTCGTTCTCGAGATAATGGCGACGAAGCATCAATATTCATAGAAGGAGAAGACTTAAATGTATTCCCTAACCCAGTTACTGAAAACTTGACCGTTCAATATAAGACAAAGGCTACAGGTACTTTATCTTTATTCCATGTATCTGGCATCGAAGTTAGAACAATGGATTTGAGAGCAGGAAGTAGTACTTACGAAATAAATATGGCAGATTTAGCAGATGGATTTTATCTGTTAAAGATTGTAGAAGAGGGTGCGTTCCCTGTGACTAAACAAGTGGTAAAAACCGCTGCCAAATAAACAAGGCTGTATTTGCAATTTAAAAATATAAGAATAGATTTTTTGGGAAGCTGCCCTCTTCGGAGGGTGGCTTTTTTCTTTTTATATTTATTTTAATGAAGAAATTAAGCTAAAAACGCTTTTCGCATTTTCTCCTTCAACAAAATAGCAGCCTTGGTGTAGCCTCCATCTCCACCATCAATAAAATGAATATGTTGTGCGTCTCGATTCTTAACATAGCAAGAAATAATACTGTCTTGACTTGCATGAATACCAAAGACAATTTCACCATCTTTTTCCATTTTATCTAAAAACTGAATCAGTTGCTTTCTTTGTCTTGCTTTACCAGAAATTACCATATTAATTTTGCCGTCCAACACAAAGATGTCAGCTAAGGCTACCAACTGCTTTAAGTATTTTTTTCCACCTTTACTGGGTAAATACCAATATTTACCCCCTATCATAAAAATCCAGTTTTTAATCAATTCCATCAAACGAAAGCTAGGTTTACGCATTTTCAATTCCGTTCTAATCTTTCGTAGACCTGCATCCATTCTTAATTTTGCTAAAGAAATAGGATTTCTTTGTTGGTGAACACCATAAATCCTATCTGCTCTATCTAGTATTTTTTTAAAAAGAATGGCTTGTTCGGATTCTTCTTTTGCATAAATTAATAAACAAACAACCTCGTCAGTATTGGTAGGAGGGGAAATTCTATTCCATCTACATTCCATGCCTTCTAAATTTAACTCAGTAGTATTCTCATCTAAATCTTGAATTTCAATTACCCTAGATTTTATTACTTTTTCGGCATATTGTAAACCATTTCCTAAAACTATCGGAATGGCATAAATCGTATTGATAGAAACTTTAGCTATTTTTATTTGTGTCTTAGCTGCGTAAACCTCTGAAACTGCTAAATAACCAATTCTCAAATCCATATTAAATTCCTTTTTTACATTCTTTTGATGCAAAACTAAGGCCTTCATAATGTCCGTTAATAAGATAGGTGGGACGACTAGGGTAGCGCCATCGCCACCGAAGAAAAAAGGAACATCAATTTTGGATTTTGCCGCTATATTTAAAGTGGCAATTATACTACCAGTTGCAACAAGGTTGACTAATTCTGATTGTCCTTGCTGCACAGC
Source organism: uncultured Saprospiraceae bacterium (assembly GCA_938010785.1). Classification (GTDB taxonomy): domain Bacteria; phylum Bacteroidota; class Bacteroidia; order Chitinophagales; family Saprospiraceae; genus JAFMDF01. The sequence goes on along the minus strand of CALLVC010000294.1, from coordinate 2,097 downwards.
GACGGTAGACCCTTTAATATCTGTTACGATAACTAACCAATCTGGAGGAATTTCTTGAAAAGCATCTGATTGAACTAAAACATCATTGATGGTTTGCGTGTGAATAGGTAGGTCTGTATAAAAATGAACATTATTCATATTTGTCAAAGTTAAGGACTTTTAATAGGATAATAGTGTTAGAACAAATGAGATTTGTAGATGTTCCCTTTCTTTAAAAAGTATTCTATCCTAATTCAATTAGACTTTCACGAGTTTACACTTCTTTTTGAATAAAATAACCTTTGAACAAATCAAAGATTGAACCTTTTTAATCAAGAATGTCAATGACTCAATCGAAAAAATGAAGAGCGAATGAAAAAAGAGATTATATCCAGTTATTCTATCCCACAAATCGATTTCTTTTTTGAAAGAAAATATCGCCTAAAATTTCTAATAAGCACCTTGTTATTACTGCCTTTTTTAGCGATTAGCCAAAATACAGCTCCTCCTAATAAAGATGCATTTTTACCTAGTGATAGTATTAAGATTGCTGCCTCTACGGAGTATAAAAATGGTCAATTCTATAAAATAGCTTATGGAAATCGCTATCGAAAAAGTTGGCGAACTCCAGTTACTTTTCCAAAATTTGACCTTAATTCAACTGCGGGTAAATTAAGAATTGTAAAAAAAGGAGGTGGTATGTCCACTAAATCTTTACGCTTAGAAGGGGAGGACGGTAGAGAATATGTGCTAAGAAGTGTTTTTAAAAGTGGGCGAAGGGGTGTTCCTGACCGCTTTAGGAATTCTGTTTATGAAGATGTTTTACAAGACCTTCGAGTAGGTGGGCATCCGTATAGTGCCTTACCGATTGCCCCTTTAGCAGCAGCAGCGGATTTGTATCACACCAATCCAAGTATTTATTATTTGCCAGAACAAGCGGCATTGGGAAAATACAAAGAAAATGCAGGAGAACTCTATTTGTTTGAAGAATATCCCAATGAAGGATGGAATTTAGGAAGTTTTGGCAATACCGAAAAGATTATAGGATATGATAAATTATTAGAAAAAGTACGGGACACTCCCAAAAATCAAGTTGATGAAAAATGGGTCGTTAAAAGTAGATTATTTGACCTTTGGATAGGCGACTATGACCGACATGATGACCAGTGGCGTTGGGCGGAATTTCCTGATGAAGCCAATAACATTGATTATTGGCGACCGATTCCAAGAGATAGAGACCAAGCCTTATTTGATATTAATGGCGTTTTGCCTTGGATATTGAGTAGAGATTTTATCCATATTCAACAACATCCTTTCGCAGGGCGAATTCAAGATATGAAAGAGTTTGCTTCTAATGCTAAACATTTTGACCGTACTTGGACGACCGAACTAGAATGGAAAGATTGGAAAGTTATTGCCGAAGAATTACAAGCAAAATTAACGGACGAAGTCATTGAGAATGCTTTTCTAACCTGGCCCAAAGCCATCTATGATTTAGACGCACCAAGTTTAATCAAACGGCTAAAGAAGCGTCGAAATCGGATGGTATCTCACGCACAACAATTATACGAACTACTGACAAAATATGTGAATGTAGTAGGAACAGATAAAAGAGAGTTCTTCGAAGTTAATCGCAAAAATGATAATGTATTATTAGTCACCGTTTATGCGCTTTCCAAAAATGGGAAAAAAAAGAAAATCACTTATCAACGTACATTTTATGCTAAGGAAACCAAAGAAATTCGGCTTTATGGACTAGGTGGTAGTGACCAGTATTCATTGAGTGGAAATGCAAAAAATCCTATTATCATTAGGGTTTTAGGAGGACCAGAGACCGATGAAATAGAAACAACCTCCGATAGAAAGTTGGATAAAAAAGTAGTAATATACGATACGCCTAAAGGTGTTGACCTCCCAACCAATGTTAAATTCAAAAAGGCATTGACTAATGACCCAAAAGTTAATGACTATGACCGATTGGAATATAAATACGATAATTATTTTCCAATACTTTCCTTTGGAAGTACCGTTGACGATGGTTTTTTTCTAGGTGCTGGTGTCACTTTTACTCGATATGGATTTCGCAAAGACCCCTACAAAGCTAAACATCGATTTTAT
>CALLVC010000293.1 GCA_938010785.1 uncultured Saprospiraceae bacterium | reverse complement strand
GCTGAAGCGTTTTATTATGCTAGAGTGTTGGAATTACCCACCGCTCGATTTAATTTGTGGGACGAAATTAGAGAAGGAATCGATTATCCTGCGGATGCGATTCGAACGATACGGGAACGAGCTTGGTCTTCGCCAATTTGGTATACGCCGTAATTTATATTTCGATAATGACCGAAATGTAAATTATTTTCTTAATTTCGTTTTTATATATTTTTAAATATTATACCAAAACTAGAAAAAACCTCGATAGTCATCGGGAGTAGGGAAGAGAGGTTAGAGATAATTATCAAAATTTAAAAATTAGACTTGATTTAACGCAGATTAAGTGGATTGGGCAGATTTTACAGGTCGTGTACATTAATTTAGTAAGTATTGTTTACGCACACGACCTACAAAAATCCGTTTTATCAGTGCAATCCGCGTTGAATCCTATGTAATTTGTAAAACTTCGTAAAACCCTTAATTGAAATTATAAATTTAAAATAAATAAAGTTGAAAATACTAGTCATCGGCGGAACAGGCACAATTGGAAAAAGAATAGTAGAACACTTCTCAAAAGACCACCAAGTATTGGTCGCAGGAAGAAGTTCTAAAGATTATCCAATGGATATTGCCAATACAAGGTCTATAAAAAGAGTTTTTAAAAAAATTAAAAAAGAAGGGAAAGTCCACGCCATTATATGTGCCGCAGGCGAAGCCAAATGGGCACCTTTCAAGGATTTATCCGAAACAGATTACCATATTGGTTTGCGGAGTAAATTGATGGGGCAAGTTAACGTAGTTCGTTTAGCTAAAAAATGCCTTAAAAAGAAAGGGTCGGTGACCTTGACCACAGGTGTACTGGCGGATGACCCTGTTTATAAAACTGCGAGCGCTGCGATGGTGAATGGAGGCATTCATAGTTTTGTACAAGCGGTCGCATTAGAAATGAAGAAACAAATTAGAGTAAATGTTGTGTCGTCTGGTGCAGTCATGGATTCTTGGGACAAGTATGCAAGTTACTTTCCCGGTCATCCACCAATTGCCATGGATAAGATGATGAACGGTTACGTCCGAAGCGTGATGGGTAGAGGAACAGGGCAAATTATTCGGATATATATTTAATAGGGAATATCCTTTTGGATAGTTAATCAAACAAGTACTCACAACTCAGAGAGTTGTTTTATCTTCTAATAAAATGGAAAATATAATCGTCATAGGTGGCGGACTAATGGGTAGTTCAGTTGCTTGGAAATTAGCAGAACAAGGTGCTAAAGTTACCTTATTGGAAAAGCAAGGACAAAATTTTGACCATGGTTCAAGCTATGGTGCGTCTAGAATTTCTAGAAGTTTAGGTCCTAAGAAAGATGTTTTTTCTTATGTGCATAATAGGACAGTGAAGGAAGTGAAAAAGTTGCTTACTTTCCTAAACAAAAAAGGAAAAAAGCAGGCCCATAAAATGGAAGACATTTATAGCACTTCTCCAGTTTCTTATTTATATACTAGAGACCAATATGACCAAATAGATAAATTAAGATATAAAAAACAAAAAAATGATTATCGCAGAGGTTCAGGGGATTCAGCATTTAGAAAATTTGGTGTTACTTTAAAACCTGACCAGGTATTAGTAAGGGAATTTAGAGAACATTCTGGAACACTAGACCCGCACGAATTAATTCAAAAATTGCGACTAGCGATTGGTTTAAAAGGAGGAAAAATAGTATTTAATCAGAAAGTAACTAAATTAGTCAAAAAAGAGGATTACTTTGAAATAGAAGTGTCCAATACGGAATCCAGTAAGACTAAAACTATCCAAGCTAAAAAGGTGGTGGTAGCAGCAGGCCCCTATACCGTGGAAGTGTTAAAAGACTTTGCGCCTTACTTCAATCGAATAATAACGCCAAAAAGAGTATTGGTTTCCTATTTTAAAATAGCGAAAAAACGATACGAAAAACTATCAGAAAAAGAATTAAAACATATCATTGCGGCACAACCCATGTTTTCTCAAATAGGAAAGGAATATTTTTCTATGATTGAAAAATGGGATGAGGATGGTCGTCCTATTTTTAAGGCAGGGGGGCATAAAATTAGACACAATATTGTTGACCTAGACAATGCCTGGCATTTAATTCCTCGTAAAAAGGAACTCAAGTGGATAAAAAAGGAGTTTAGAAAATACTTTGAATCGCTTGAAATTCATTTAATGAAAAAAGATATTGAGCGAGTAGATTATTGTAATTGTTTGTATTCTATGACTCGAACGGAAGTGCCTTTAGTAACGCATATTTATAATCAATATGGCTCTGTAGACAAGAATATTGTGGTTATTGGTGGTATGTCAGGTGTTGGAGCGAAAGGTTGTTTAGGCTATGGGACTATAGGGGCAAACCTTATTTTAGGAAACCCAGAGGAGCCTAGTAAAATTTATCGGAGAGTGGCTAAAGCTTTTGGGAATTATGGTGTTCGATTATATACTAGAAAACCTCGTAGAGGTCGATTGTTTTAGTGTAAAATAGAAGTTATTATCGTCTGAGATATACTTAAAAAAAATGGTTCAATAATTAATTTATTATTGAACCATTTTTTGTCTACAGCTTATAATTGAGCAATAACTAATGAGTTAACCTAAAGTTAAGTTTCCATAACCTTAGGCCAACCATTAATCTTCATACACTTAGTGTTAATTAATTATCATTAAGTGCTTAATGCATATCTTTAGAACTGTACGTTTACAGCTAAATTGAAAATTGCTCCTAATTGACTGAAGTGGTAACCATCGTAAGTCATTTGAGAATAACGTTGGTTAAACGTAATCAAGTTAGACTGACCTTGTAAGAAAGATGCATCGTTTAACAATGCTTCAGAACCTCTATCGGCCTTGAAAGACCATTCTGGTAAAACACCCAATAAGTTGTTGATATTGAAAGCAACCGTTGTTTTGTCAGTTAACTTATAAGTGATACCTAAATCAGTAACCACTTTAGGGTCGAATTGTGTGTATAAACCATCTGTCAAACCTTGTTGTCTGAAAGTAGTTGGTCCAAATAAAGTATTGTTTAAAGACAATCCAAACTTATCCATTTTCCAGTTAGCCCCTAAGATTACTTTGTATTCAGGACGAGAAGTAAAGAATAATGCTTCTTGAGTTGCATTAGAAACACTTTGTCCTGCTGCTTCTACAATTGCAGGATTCTTAACGTCACCATCTCTTTCGTTTTGGATAGTCCAGTTACCAGAAAGGGCAAAATCTAAAGCGCCACTTCCTAAGGTTACACCTCTATAGTTAGCTACAAAATCAAGACCAGAAGTCTTAGTATCTAAAGCATTTACGAAGAAACTTAAATCAGATAAGTTGTTTTCTTGTAATAATAAATCCAAAGGCGTATTTCCTGCGGCAGTAGCACCTACCTCAGAACTTAAGATAACTCTGTCATCTACTTGAATGTTGTAGTAGTCTAAAGTAAAGCTAAACTTGTAGCTTGGCTTGTAGCCGATACCTAAAGTAACGTTGGTAGACCTTTCAGGCTTTAAAGCATCCAAACCTAATAAACGAGCCTCCCTAGATACGTTACTTACCAAACCACCAACTTGGATACCTTGTCCCGGTACGAAGCTATATTGTGCTTTTTGTGTGTAGATTTGGTGTAAGTTTGGTGCACGGAAACCAGTAGAAGCAGAACCTCTAATAGTTAAGGCATCACTCGCTTTATATCGAGAACTAACTTTCCAAACAGCAGCAGAACCAAAATCAGAATAATTTTCTAAACGTACTGTACCATTGATTAAGAAGTTGTCTGTCAAATCCAATGCTAAATCTGCGTATCCACCGAAGTTGTAACGGTTGAACTTACCAGAGTTTCTAGGGTCGTTACCTGCAAATGAATCTGGTCCACCATCTTCGTAAGAAGCCTCAGAACCTTCAATGACGGTGAATGTTTCACTTCTAAACTCAGAACCAAATGCGATACCTACCTTATCAGATAATCTTCTGGATACGTCAATATTTCCTACTGCGTGGACGAAATCCGTTCCTCCTACATCAAAGATAATTGGACTATTTTCTCGGTACTTATTTGTTCCATCAGGATTCAACGTTCCATTTCTGTTGTGAGAATTTCTCACTAAATAGGTTTGTCTGTTTCCACCAACGGTGAAACTTGCATCCGTAATCCAACCATTCTTAGTGTTTCTAAATCCAACGGTACCGTTATAGTCGCCCATATCAGCATCAAAAGTAGGGACATAACCAATATACTCACCGTTTGGTCCATCAGGGAAAAAATCTTGTAAATAAGGGAAAGCATCTAAAGTTCTCCAATAAGGAGTTCTGTAGTTTGCAAAACTGTTTACTTTTTTATAAACATAAGCTGCATTACCATAAATTTCTGTATTTTCATTGACATTAGTACCGAAGTTAACAGAAAATTTAGCTGCCGTTGTTTCTGGGTTACCGTTGATGTTTCTAGCATCCGGGTATTGGTTCAAGAAAGCTTGAACTTCAGCAAGTGGCGCACCAAAGTCACCAGCCTCTCCTTCGGCACTTACCGTACCAGGACGGTTAGATACTTCTCTTTTTGATAAATCAATAGTATAGTTGATAAAACCAGTCTTACCTAATCTAGACCCATTATTTAAAGCAATACCATAAGTTTCGCCATCTCCTTCACCAGTGATACCACCAGTGAAAGTAACGCTACCATTTTGAGCATCTTTCTTTAAGATAATGTTCATTACCCCTGCAATCGCATCAGAACCATACTGAGCAGATGCACCATCTCTTAAGATTTCTACTCTTTCGATAGCACCTTGAGGAATCGCAGAAATATCTGCACCTGTTTCCCCA
>CALLVC010000292.1 GCA_938010785.1 uncultured Saprospiraceae bacterium | reverse complement strand
CTAGTGGCTCAAGACAAAAGTAGTTGATAGTTTAGAATCAGTTATTTTTTGTCTAATCTAGATAAGGAAGTGCACTTCCGAACCGCAAGCGGATGGGATGCAATTGGGATAATAGCCGTAGCTATTAAGCCCGATTTTTTAACGACGAGTAGGCGAAAAAGAACGATTATTTAACTGTTAAATATTTATGTCTTGAGCCACTAGTGGTTAGTTCTACTTTGGGACTTTAGAATCAGTTCTTACTAAATCACGCACTTGGCAGCCCGTCCCTTCGGGTTCAGAAGTATACTTCTTCTCACCCCAAACCCCATTTTTTAGCCACCGAAGGCGGCGTGTACATTAAAGGGTTTAAAGTCCCAAAGTAGAGTTAGTAAGGTCTTACTATATGAAAGCATTCGATGTATAAAAATTATTTGTCACACCTACATCAAAGTTGACTTATTTCTCGTTAAATCTCTCTTAAAAATTTTACAACACTAATTTTTTCCCCTACCTTTGTTGGGTAGTTTACTATCAAACACTACCTCCAAGAATAATTTCCCTCCCTATAGTACATCACTTTTACATAAAATTAAAGGCTCTTTGACAATTATTGCAAAAAGTAGCATAGACCTGCTGGTCTGAGTAGCCTAAACGTACTACTTCTCTAAGCTACTTTAGCTCTTTTGCAAAATTTGTCAATGAACCAAATTAAACTGAACAAACACTTTTTTTTGATGAAAAAATCTATCCTATTTTTAGCAATTATTGCTACCTTTTTTGCTTGCGGCAAAGACCCCTTAGTTTCTGATGCGTGCATTACCAGTTGTTCTCCAAGTGTGCCAGGAAAAATTAATATTGCGATTGAAGACCACACCGAATTAGATATCAAAAACTTTACTATGGATATCAATAGTACGACTACTGCTTTTACTTTATTCCCCAAAGGTAATAAAGGAAGTTACTCTTGCTGGCAAACCTTTAATGAAGTAGGCCTTATAACTAATATTCAATTTAATATTGGTGACAATTCTATTCACCAAGAAATAGTGGAGTATCGAAATTTAGAAAATAAGCGAGAATATTCGATTGATATTACTTCTGACCCTACGGAAGGTATAAGAGTCCAATTAGTAACTGCTCCAGATTGTGTTTCATCGCCCGATTAATCATAAACAGCCAAAACAATAAACACCTTAAAATGTATGCTATCAAGCTACAAGAGTTGCTTTTGTCAATCCTGTGGATACGTTGAAGTGGGAATAATAAAAATTTGGGTTTATTTAATTTAGATTTTAAAAAAACATTATTATCTTGTTGCAGTATAATACAATAGATAATTTGTATAATAATCTCTAAACTTAAATAAATACAAGTATGGCACAATCAAAAAGACAAAAGAAAATTCAGGAAAGAGATAAAAGAGACGCTAGAAAATTTGCTACAACTACACTAATTATTACGGGTATTTTATTAGTCTTACTATATTTTATTTATACACAATCGGCTTAAGTGCTCATGAAAAAAGCCCTGCCAGAACTACAATGTTCTGGCAGGGCTTTCCTATTATAGCAACAAGACAGTAGCTACTTACCGTAACACCCCATCTTCCAATAATAAATCAATATATTTTTTACTTCCCTCTTTATTTAAATGTTGGTAATCGGCAAAACCATTGACTTCACTTAATGCACGGGAATAATCTCTGACTTTTTTATTTGTTTTGGCATTAATCCTACCAATAAAATCATAGAAATAATGCATCTTTTTAACATAAGGAGGATAATAAGGATTTGCCACTAATTCTACTTTAACTCCTTTGCTTTCCGCTAATAGGACTAAATCATTCAATTGTGTTAACAAATAATCATCAATAGTTAGTTCTACTGCCGAATCTTGTTCTACATTGGCTTGCATCGTCGGGCTAATCACTTGGTCATTTAGCCAATCTTCATCCGATTTTCGTAAATAGTAAAGCGTTCTTTGGAATACTTCACTATTGTATTGATACAATTTACTGATTTTTCCAGCGTACCAAGATTTCTCCGATTTCTCCTTTATCAAATTGTTTAATTCTTCTGAATAGTCACTAAAAGTATTAAACCCTGCGATTAATTTCTCATTATGACGGTCACACATCGTTACATCTATAATCAGTAATTCTGGCGCCTTGTATTTTTTCAAATAGTCACTGACCATCACGCGCCCCAAGTCTATTGGCATAGAATTATAACTCAAATTCAAGGTGCTTTTACCTGTCTTTTCCTCAATATAAGGTTGATAAAAAATTAATCCTCTTGAATTCCCTAGCAATAATATATCCGCTTCCGCCTTACCCTGATACAATCGAGCATATCGGAAATTACTCTCCGCCGAAATTTTTGATAAAATAAATCCTCCTAAACGGTCGCCTACAAAAAATAAAAGTAAACAAGCTGGTATCCAAAGTGCTTTTCTCAAAATAGTAAGTTTATTTAATAGTCATTGGTCATTAAGTCATTGGTCATTGGGGTAGTTAATTGGTAGGGTTAGCCTCAATTTACTATTTTTTTTACTCTGGTAAAAGTAACGAGCTGGAAGAATTTATTTGATTAGGAAGATTTTTTAAACGTAAATCGAATAATCTAGTAATGTCAATCAAATGAAAATTGGTAGTACAAGACCCGCCCGACTGCGGAGCAGGCTGGTTTATCCTGTCGAGTTCAAAGGTCTTTGGACCTTTATATTTTAGAAAATACTAGAAACGGAGTATAAAAATTGAATACATCGACCTAATTGAAATTCACTAAATAAAGTGCGTTTTTTATTAGCTGTTTCAAGGCAAGTGGCTGTCTCATAAGTAAAACTTAAAATTTGAAAACCGAATAAAATGTGGATTTCCTCCCCCTAACCCCCTCCAAAGGAGGAAATGCATCGTGCAAGGAAATAAATCAGTACTTTATTTGGTGCTATTTTTAAAAAAAGGACTTATGAGACAGCCTCTTAGACTTCAATAACCCGACAGGGCTTCCCAATGACTATTGACTCAATGTCTATTTCTCCATATAATCCACCGCCAAATTACAAAGCGTTCGCACCCCTAATTTCATTCCACTATCGTCGATAAAGAAATCGGGTGTATGGTGTGGTGCCGCATCAATAGGACTAGTACCCTTTGGCATCCCCCCTAAAAACATGAATAAACTAGGCACTTTATTGGCATAAAAAGAAAAATCTTCCGCGCCTGTTACCGCATTTTGAACAATCACATTTTCAGCGCCCGCTACTCTTTCCGCAGTGGCAATCATATTTCTAGTCAATTCTACATTATTGAACGTTACAGGAACACCTCTAGTGATTTCTACATCGGCTGTTCCACCTGCACTTTCCGCAATTTTGGTCGCCGTTAAACGGATTTTTTCAAAAATAATATCTTGCATCTTCGGGTCTAAGGTTCGAATTGTTCCTATCATTTTACAAGATTCGGGAATAATATTATTTCTAACGCCACCTTGAATCATCCCCACACTAATTACCGCTGCCTCTTTGGTCAATTCCGTCTGACGGCTCACAATATTATTTAATCCCTGAATGATTTGAGCAGAAATAGTAATGGGGTCAACCCCACCCCAAGGCATAGAACCGTGCGTTTGTTTACCTTTTACCGTAATCACAAATCGGTCAGCTGCTGCCATTGTTCCTCCTGCTTTGTAACGAATTTTGCCTACTTCCGTCATAGAATTGATATGCAATCCGAACGCAACATCTACCTTTGGATTATCTAAAATACCCTCTTTAACCATCAATGCCGCACCACCTTCTTCTCCCGGAGGTGCCCCCTCTTCTGCTGGTTGGAACATAAATACCACTGTCCCTTTTAGTTCGGCTTTCAAACCTGCTAAAATTTCTGCGGCTCCCATTAACATCGCTACGTGGGTGTCGTGACCACAAGCATGCATCACCCCTGTTTCGACTCCATTGTAAGTAGACCGAACCTTAGAAGCAAATGGAATATCCACTCTTTCGGTCACTGGCAAAGCATCCATATCTGCACGCAATGCGACTACTGGCCCTGGCTTTCCACCTACCAATACACCTTTTACGCCTGTCTTGGCAAAATTTCGAGTGACTTGAATACCTAAAGCTTCTAGGTGGTCCGCGACCATTTCGCCCGTTTTGAATTCTCGATTAGATAACTCAGGATTGGCATGCAAATGCCTTCTCCATTTGATAACTTTTGCATCAATTTCGTCCGCCATTTTATCAATAGTCGCCCGAATATCTCCATCTACTAAAGCTACCTTTTTGACCATTGGTGCTTTGTCCGCCATTGGTCCCTGCGCAGTGGCACAGGAGGTATAAATGCCTATGAATAAAGTAAAAATTAGTAATTTTTGTAAGCTCATTATTTTATTGTTTTAATTGTTATTATTTTTTAGAATAGAGAGTAGAGACCATTCCGCAAGCGGAATTGAGAGAATAGAGACTTTACTATTGCTATTTAGTTCCCCCCCCGCTCTACCTACTGCCCCATATAATCCAATGCCATATTACACATCGTCCGAACTCCCAATTTCATCCCACTTTCATCGATGTAAAAATCTGGGGTGTGGTGTGGTGGTGCATCTATGACACTCATTCCTTTTTTCATTCCCCCTAAAAATAAAAAGACACTCGGCACTTCATTTGCAAAAAAGGCAAAATCTTCGGCACCTGTTACCGCTTTTGAAATAATTAGATTTTCAGCTCCCGCTACTCGTTCTAAAGTAGGAATCATGTTTTTCATCAACTCTAAATTATTATAGACCACTGGTGCATATCTTTGAATGTCTACTTCGGCAGTCGCACCTGCACTCTCGGCAATTCTGGTAGCAGTCAATCTTATTTTCTCATGAATTAGGTCCTGCATTTTCACGTCCAATGTCCGAATCGTCCCAATCATTTGACAAGATTCAGGAATAATATTATTTCTAACGCCTCCTTTAATCATCCCTACACTTATGACCGCTGCCTCCTTGGTCAATTCTGTTTGGCGACTCACGATATTGTTTAACCCTTGGATAATTTGAGCTGAAATAGTAATGGGGTCTACTCCACCCCACGGCATAGAACCATGCGTTTGTTTCCCTTTTACATCAATCACAAATCGGTCTGCTGCTGCCATTACGCCCCCAGTCTTATAATTTAACTTACCCACTTCCAACATAGAACTAATGTGTAATCCAAAAGCAACATCTACTTTAGGATTTTGTAAAATACCTTCTTTGACCATTAGCTTGGCGCCCCCTTCTTCTCCCGGAGGTGCCCCCTCTTCCGCTGGTTGAAACATAAATACCACTGTTCCTGGTAAGTCTTCTTTTATCGCAACTAAAATTTCTGCTGCGCCCATCAACATCGCTACATGCGTATCATGACCACAAGCATGCATTACGCCTGATTCTAAACCATTATAAGTGGCTTTTACTTTGGAGGCAAAAGGTAAATCCACTCTTTCGGTCACTGGTAAAGCATCCATATCCGCTCGTAAAGCTACGACTGGTCCGGGCTTCCCTCCTTTTAGAACTCCTTTGACACCTGTCTTGGCAAAATTCCGTGTGACTTCGATGCCTAACCCTTCCAAGTGTTTGGCAACCATTTCACCTGTCTTAAATTCTCTATTAGATAATTCTGGAAATTCGTGCATCTGCCGACGCCACTGAATGACTTTAGCTTCTAACTCATTCGCCATTTTATCAATAGTTGCCCGTGCATCGGCGTTTAGATTTAACTTATCCATCAATGGTGCTTCAACCACTGCTGGTCCTTGTGCTTGTGTACTTGTAGACAAGAATGCTAAGCAAGCTAAAAAAGTAACTATTTTTTGTATTTTCATGAATCTTAAATTTGATTAGAAAAGCGAATATAGTTAAAGATGTTATGGATTTAAGTAAATTGACGACTGTTTCTTATCAAAATTTTGCGACCAACTACTTCTTGACCAAGGATATGATGGCGCAATATATTAACCATTATGTCACCGATAAATCGACCAAATTAGAAGCTCTTGCTATGATGCCCCAAATGCCCTATCCTTTGATATTGGCGTGGATTGTCACGATTTCTACCCTTTATCCTACGAAGAAGTGAAAGCGATTATGAAAAAGAAAAATTGGACACCTCCTTTCGAAAAAAGAAATAGATAGTGAGTTAAAAAAGAAAGGCGATTGGTACTAGCATCCAGTATCCAGAAACCAGTATCACAAACATTCCGCATTAATCCCCAAAATAAACTTATCTACCACACCAATCGTTTTCGCCGTTTCGGCTCCTTTAAATCCTTCTATCATCGTATCTTTCAAACGCAATTCGGCCTGTTCTGTCAGTTTTTGTGCAATGGGCAAATAAGACCAATGCCATTTTTCTTCATTATAACCATTCGGTCGTTTTTCGTCTTTAGGAGAATAAGGTTGGCAAAAGCCAAAAGAAGCGGCATTGGCAACTAACCAATTATAAATTTTTAGTCCCTCTCCTTTTGCAAAGAATTCATTCGTAAAAGCATTTAGGTCCATATCAGTTCCCCAATGATGTCTAGAGGTACTTGGCATGGAACTCCACTTTAAAATTTTCAAAGCACGCTGAGTAGGGTCTGGGGTTGTTTTGGCTAAATTCTCTTTACTTTCATGCAATCGAGTCCCCATCCACTTACCTTCCCAGATACCTTTTTGAGCGGTAAAATTTCTAGTTGCAGATAATATTTTTAAGTCAATACCCTCCTTTTTTGCCGCTGCATGCATTTTCAAAAAAGCTGCATAGGTTTCTTTTCTTAACCAACGGTCTTTTCTACCATTCGCATATTTTGGCGCCACTCGAATAAATTTTTCATGCTTTGTGGGTTCAAATTTCCCCATGATATAGTCCAAAGAAATTGTGGTATCAATACGGTTAGTAAGGTCTATTACCGTTTTAGCAGATTGATTTTCTGCATTTGCACTTGAAGTAGTAGCTGAAGCTATTTCCTTTTCATTGTGTTGAGTCTCTATTGATTGAGTACAACTTAAAAACAGCATCAATACACCAAAGTATAAACAAGATTTTATAGGATACATAATTTATTTCATTTTTAGAAAAGAGGCCTAAAATTAAAAGAAAAATTGTTACTGTTCAGCATATTATTAAGCACACTTTTATTTTTAATCATTTAGGTTTATACTTTGAACTTGCTAAAATCGTGAAAATGTAATCGCCAAACCCACCTGAATGGAACGGGCAGGTTTATTTGGTTGATTCTCAGTAAACATTGAACCTGCTAAATGCAAGTTTATCAGTTGACAAGGGGCATCGCCCCGCCCCTGTCTGTAGATTCGGTAGTGTTCTAAGGTTTATTAAGGAGCATCGCTCCGACACCGTTTATCATTATGGTGTCGAGGCTACGCCCCTCATGGGAATCTTCTAATCATTCCGTATTTACAGACGGTGGCAGAGCTAAAGCTCTTTTCTAAATCAACAGACAAACTTGCAGTTACAATAAACCTGCAAAATCACTTTTTTATGCGGTTCCTAGTATATTTAAGAGCATTTAAGCTATATAGAGTAAAAACTTAAATGGCCTTGAATGAACTATATGGCAGAAAAAAACCATACTCATAGTTTCTATTTTGTTCCCCTTCATCATTTCCACATTAATATTCCGTTAAATCCCTACATAAGTAAACAATTATCCCTAATTTTCGGGTTTATAATAGTAATAGATTTATTATTATTAATAAATTGAGAATAGGAGCCTTAATTACTTTAATTTTAATAAAAATATTGCCCCATTTAAAGTGAAAAGACTCAGAAATACGAAAGCGTTAATTGGAAGAAAAAACACCAAATATGGCACCGCCATCAGTGGATACACCACTGTTGAATCGACTGTTAAAAGTTGCAGGGTGGACTATTGCCATTATCATTGGTTTGTTTATTCTACTTTATTTTATACTACAAATTGACTACGTTCAAAATCTTGCCTTAAAGACAACTACCAAATACGTTTCTAAAGAGCTAAAGACGACGGTGACCTTTGACCACATCGACCTCGATTTTTTTGATAAATTAGTCTTAGATAATTTCTATGTAGAGGATTTTCATGGTGATACCCTACTCTATAGCAAAGCATTAACCGTCAATCTAAATACGAACCTTCTCCGACTTTTACAAAAAGAGTTAAAGGTAGATGATTTGACCTTATCGGGTGCTAAATTTTTCATGCGTCGCTATCCGAACGAACGCAAAGATGAATTTATGCAACTGTTGGATAAATTAGCAGGAGACAAAAAAAAGGAAGACAAGAAACAAGCAACAGGAAAACCTTTCTTTTTGGATGTAGATGCTTTGTATTTACGCGACGTCGAATTTATTAAAGATGATAGTGTCGGTGGAGAGGAATTGCGTATTGCCTTATCAGAAGGTGATATTTATGTAGACACACTTAACTTAGCGGAAAAACTAGTCGTAGCAGAAAAAATACGACTTTCTAGCCCCTATGTCACCTTAATAAATTTTGCCAAAAATCCATTAGCCCCTCTACCTGTTGATACTACAAATACTTTAAAGCAAGAAAAAAAGGAAGAAGAGATAATCAATCCACCGACCACTTCAAAAAAATGGTATGTCAATATGGTGGACCTTGAATTGACGGATGGCACTTTTATCCATCATAATTATAGAAATGCGCCCACTAAAAAGACTCGGTCCAACCAAATAGATTATGATCATTTGAATGTTTATGATATCAATATCACAGCAGCAGATTTCACCATTCAAGATTGGGTCTTCAAGGGTCAATCTAAAAAGTTATCCCTGAAAGAAGGCTCTGGTTTTGTGCTGAACAATTTATCCGCCAAAGAAGCAACCATTACACCAAAGAAAATCGAACTATTTGGAATGGCACTTATCACGCCCTATTCAAATTTAGGAGATACCTTAGTAATGAAGTTCAAAAAATATCCTGATTTCAGAGATTATAATAATCAGGTGTACATGAACGGCGATTTTGATAAAGCCTATGTAGCGGTCAGAGATATTATGGCATTTGCCCCTCAACTAGAAAGAAATACCTTCTTTTCCCAAAATAAAAATGAAGTTGTATACATAGATGGAAATTTAAAAGGAAAAGTCAATAATCTGAAAGGCCGAAATTTAAATTTACGTCTAGGTAAAAGTATGCAATTAAAAGGGAATTTTAATTCTCGGAATCTAACAGAAAGTGATGAGGCATTTTTAAGTTTAAAATTGGAGGAATTAAATACGGATATGCAGACTTTGCGTCAATTAATCCCTAATTTCAATCCACCAGCAAACTTCGATAAATTAGGGCAATTAGATTTTAAGGGCCGATTTGATGGATTCTTTAATGACTTTGTGGCAGATGGAAACCTACAGACAGATTTAGGAAAAGCCGCAATGGATATGAATCTCAACTCCAAAGAAGGTATTGAACAAGCTCAGTATTCGGGACAATTATCCTTAACAGATTTTGATTTAGCCCGTTGGACAGATAATCCTAATTTTGGATTGGTAACCGTAAGTTCAAAAGTTTATGACGGCGTAGGATTGACGCAAAGCACTGCCTACGCAAAATTAAATGCCTCTATAGATTATTTTGCTTTCAAGGGGTATGATTATGAAAACCTAAACATTGCTGGTCAAATCAATAATAATTTATTTATTGGAGACTTTGGTATTCATGATGATAATATCGACTTTTTATTCGATGGAACTATCAACTTTGAAGAACGAGTCCCCTTCTTTGATTTTAAAGTAGACATCAATCGAGTAGATTTAAAAAGTCTTAATTTAATAAAAGAAGATTTTGTCGTTGCAGGAGATGTAGATTTAAAAATACGAGGAAATAATATCAATGATTTATTAGGTCGAGCTGTTCTTTATGACCTAATCCTCCTAAAGGATAAAAAAGAAACTTATACGATTGACTCGCTTAAATTTTCCTCTGCTATTACGGGTGGTCGAAAGAAAGCTTGGCGAGCCAATTCTGAATTATTTAAAGCTTCGCTGGTAGGAGATTTTGAGGTAACAACAATTGGAGAGGCCATCTTACAGCACATAGAAAATAACTTTACAGGTTATGCTGACCGTTTTAATATTCGTAGTAAAAAAGATACCTCCGTCGTAGCGAATGAGTTTGATTTAAATCTAGAAATTTTTGATACCAAAAACTTTACTTATCTAATTGATAAAAATTTAGATACACTCAAGAATGTCAAGTTACAATCCTATTTCGATTTTGCTAGAGATACGTTATTAGTAGATTTAGATTTACCAAGTTTTAAATTTGGCAACGTCAACACGCAAAACATTAAGCTAGTAACAGGAGGTGGGGAAAAGGAAGGAAAAGTAGATTTCTCGGTTAAAAACACCAATATTGGGAATCTAAATTTTGATTTCATTTCCCTTTTAACCTATATAGAAAACGATTCTGCTACCTTCAACTTAAATGCGGCTGATTTCACCAATGAATTAGATAAACTCAATTTAGAAGGTAAATTTTCGATGGTTGGTGACCAGTTTAATATTGCGCTTTTGCCAACCAATCTAGTCATTCTCAATTCGGTTTGGAATATAGAATCTGATAATTACCTGCAAATTGGGAAGAATTTTATTCAAACACAGAATTTTCAAATTTCTCAAGGCAGTCAAAAAGTTGCTATTAATAGTCTAGCTGATAAAGGGTTGTTATTAGAAGTCGAAGGATTTAATGCAAGTTATATTGACACGCTATGGGATTTTGACAAATTAGATTTTGAAGGAGATTACCGATTGAATTTGTCGGTCAAAGATTTATTTGCGTTAGAAAAATTACAACTCAATTTAATAGCGGATACCTTCAATATTAATTGGGACAACTATGGAGAATTGACCTTAAGTGCAACCGCAGAAACTATCAAAAGTCCAGTCAAAGTCGAATTAGCTACGCGCAATGGTGACAGGAGTATGAATTTAGGCGGCACTTATAATCCACCAAATATCAATATCGAACCCAGAACACTGGAAACAAGTCCTAACTATGTAGATTTAAATGTGGACATTAATAAATTTCCATTGCATTTAGCCGAGTATTTTGTGCGGAGTGGCATATCTGGGACTTATGGTAATATCGACGGTAAATTAGCTTTAAAGGGCCTCCTTTCCGACCCGGATTTAGATGGCGACCTAAGGATTTATGATGGCGGAACTTTATTAGAATACACCAATACTATTTATACCATTCGCGATGAAAAAGTAAAGATGAATAATAAATGGATGTTGGATGCGACGGGAGGTACCATCTATGATGAGGAGGGAAATTCTGCGACTATCACAGGAGGCATCACTCATCAATTTTTCAATAAACTAGCTTTAGACTGTAGAGTGCTTTCCAATCACTTTACAGTACTCAATACTAGCAAAGCCGATAATCCAGTCTATTATGGAAAAGGTATTGGGAGTGGAGACATTCGGTTCTCTGGTAATTTTAATCAGACCAAAATAGACATCAAAGCAACAACTGCTAGAGGTACTAGAGTTTCGATACCTGTAGGAGGAGAAAGTACGGTAGAAGAAAAAAAGTTTATCCAATTTGAAAATAGAGACACAGCAGAAGTAGTGGTGGAAGTGGAAGAAGAAGCGGCTACTGCGAAGGAACTCATAGGCGTCAATGTACATATGGAATTAGAGATGACCGATGCGGCCGAAGTATTGCTCATTTTTGACGAACAAGCTGGCGACATCATGAAAGGACAAGGAAACGGCAATATTAAAATGGACTTGACAAGAAGTGGAGATATATCGATGTACGGCAACTATGAAATTGACCAAGGAGAATATTTATTTACTTTAATGAATGTGGTTAATAAACCCTTTGTTGTGAAGCGAGGTGGCACCATTAATTGGTCAGGAGACCCTTATAATGCCAATATTAACATTGCAGCAGAATATAAAGGTTTGAGTACTTCTCCTTATAATTTCATTTTGGAATATTTGAATAATGACAATGAAATTAAAACGGAAGCGCGTAAGTCTACCGCAGTAGATTTAACGATGGGTTTAACGGGACAATTATTAAGACCCAAAATTAATTTTAGTTTAGACTTCCCTAATTTAGCGGGAGAATTAAAGAACTATACGGACAATAAAGTCCGTTTGGTGGAATTGGACCAGAATGAGTTAAACACCCAAGTTTTAGGATTAATCCTATTTGGTGGTTTCTTACCGTCCAATCAAGGAACCCTTTTAGCAGGTAGGCAATCTCAATTAGCTATCAACACTTTAAGTGAGTTACTCTCTAATCAATTATCCATTTATTTGACCGAACTCTTTTCGCAAGGTTTAGCAGATATTAATTTCTTAAAAGTAGAAGATTTTGATGTCAATTATAACCAATACGATGCTGCGGCTTTAGACAATCCTAATGACCTAGCCACAGGACATGAGTTTTCTATTAATCCAAAAATCAGAGTCAAAGAACGGTTAATTGTTAACATTGCAGGAAAGGCCAATTTAGGAGGTGGTTATGTGGTCAATAACAGTGGAGATGCTTTAGTAACAGGCGATTTTATCATCGAATATGAACTCACCAAAGACCGCCGTTTAAAGGTCAGAGGCTACTATAAAAATGAGCCAGAAATCATAGGCGGTCGTAGAAATAACGCTGGCGTCGGGCTAACTTTCCGTAAAGAATTTAATAATTTTAATGAGTTGTTTCCTTTCATGCAACGGGCAGGGAAGGTGGAAGCGGTGCCTTTGGCCAAAAAGAAAGGTAAAGGGCTTGGGAAAGAGTAGATAAGTAGTTTAACTGTTAAGTCTATATCTAAAATTATCTCCAAAATCATACATCCTAAATTTTACCTACCTACCACAAAGGCATTACGATATTGACCGCTTTTCGTAGTCAAGCCATTAAAATTTCTCATTAATGTTTTCCATAATTGATTAGAATTTTTTGATTCTAAAAGTTCAATTTCTCTAATAAACTCCTATTTTTATAAAAGAATAAAAATAGGAGTCTATTAGTTATTTTTGTCCATGCATTTACTCCTTCGCATCCCCATTAAATCGCCAATCAAACAAAGTCACCGCAGCATTAAACAAGTAAAAAACATATTTCGCCACATTCGCGATATTCAACTGCATGGCATTCTTCACCAAATTAATAATATTATAAATCACCCAACTCAGCCAAGTCTCTTCGTATTTAAAAGCATTACAGAAATTCCCGCCAAGGGACAAACCAAAGCCTAGAGAC
>CALLVC010000291.1 GCA_938010785.1 uncultured Saprospiraceae bacterium | reverse complement strand
GAAATCTTCTGGACCCAAGATGGTGGCGAAGTAAATGATTCTGTTTTCACCTGTCTTGGTGGGTTGCTTTGTGATGCCCCAACAGTAAACCCTTTAAATAATACCTTATTTACAGCATTTGTAACAGATGCCAATGGTTGTATGTCAGAAGCAAGCATTCAAGTAGACGTAGACAAAAATAGAAATGTATACATTCCTAACGTTTTTGCTCCAAATAATGCAGGGTTTGACACCAATGACCGTTTTGGTGTTTTTACTGGTAGTGGCGTTAGTAAAATTAATTATGCAAAAGTATTCAACCGTTGGGGAACCATGGTTGCAGATATCCCTGAAACACGAGTTCAAGGGGTAGGAGAACTTGTAGAGGTATGGGACGGTCAGCTAAAAGGAGAAAAAGCCAATCAAGGCACCTATATATACATCATAGAAATTGAATTTATTGACGGACAGAAGTTATTATATAGAGGAGATGTTGCTTTACTGAGGTAAAGTAGCGGACAGCAAAGAGCGAAGGGCTTAAAGCCTAAAAGAGCGTTTCTAGTGATGGAAACGCTCTTTTTTTTTCTCAAATTCCATTATCAAGTTCAAACTCAAAATTCAAGTTCACCTCCCAAGAACAAGTTAGCAAAGCAAAATCCGTTTCAATCCGCCCAATCCGCCTAAATCCGTACAGCCTATTCTCCTAGTAAAGCAATAATAAATAAAGTTCTATGCTCGAATAGATAATTTCACTATCAAAATAAAGCGCTCGCAAACAAAGTAAAATCCGTTGGGAAAACCAATTTCCCTCATATTACCCTCCCTAAAAAGCTAAATCATCGGCTTTTTTCAAGTAATCGTCGATAAAAAACAACTACATTAATATATTTTTCTATCTTTATGATATTATTTTAATATCAAAATCTATCATTATGGAAGAAAGAATAAATAATCCAATATCAGGATACCCGATGCTACTATTAGTATTGGCGGCAATAGGAGGAGCGGTTTATGCGGGCATAAATATGCTAAATCCTATTTTCATACCACTGTGTGCTATTATAGGTATTTTAATAGCCAAAGGCTTCTTCTTTGTAAATCCTAATGACTCAAAGGTCTTAGTACTGTTTGGAGAATATAAAGGAACCGTTAAAAAGAATGGATTTTTCTGGACCAATCCATTCTACGCCAAGCAGGGAATTTCTTTAAGAGCAAGGAACTTTGAAAGTGAAAAAATCAAAGTAAACGACCTTTTAGGAAATCCGATTCTTATCAGTGCTATTTTAGTTTGGCGAGTAAAGAATACTTATAAGGCAGCATTTGAGGTAGATTATTACGAAAGTTTTGTAAAAATCCAAGCGGATGCAGCGGTCAGGAAATTAGCGGGTTCTTATCCCTATGATAACTTTGATGATGAGCAATCAGATATAACCTTGCGGTCGGGAATGCAAGAAGTGAATGAAGCTATGGAAAATGAATTGTCAGAAAGACTAGCCATTTCAGGAATAGAAGTCTTAGAGGCGAGAATTGGATATTTAGCATATGCGCCTGAAATTGCAAGTGCCATGCTAAAAAGACAGCAAGCAGAGGCAATCGTAGCCGCACGTTTTAAAATTGTAGAAGGTGCAGTAGGCATGGTGGAGATTGCCTTAGATGAATTATCTAAAAAGCAAGTCATCGACCTTGACGAACAGCAAAAAGCAACGATGGTCAATAATTTGATGGTGGTATTATGTTCTGATAAGGAAGCGACTCCTGTGATTAATTCTGGTACGTTACATCAATAGTAGGCGGATAGGCAGAGAGGCGGAAGGGCGGAAAGGCACAAGGGTAATGCAGCCCCTCAGCCCCTCAGCCTTTAAACCTTTAAACCTTTAAATATGCCTAAAAAAAGTTTTGCCTTACGAATAGATGAGCAGACGATGAAAGCTGTGGAAAAATGGGCCGCGGACGAGTTCCGTAGTGTCAATGGTCAATTAGAATGGATGATTACCAAGATGTTGAAGGATGCTAATCGGTTAAAGAAAGTAGTTCCAGATAAAAAAAGCCCTTCAACTAAAGAAAATCCTTCAGTAGAAAAAGAATAAAACAGATTCATTAAAGTCCAAATACGCACCATTTTCTAACCTATTAATTTTAGCCTAAATCAATCATGATTTAAACCGACGAACTGTCTTTAGTTGAACAACTCTGCAAAATTTTAAGCCCTACCTTTACTCCTTTTAATAAGGAACAATGTAATCTTACAGTAAGTAGTGGGACTAAGTAACGAGTAAATAATAATTGCTCAAAAAATCCGTATTGCAAGACTATCTCGTAAATAAGTAAAAGTTTTATTAATCATAAACGTAACTGTTCAGCAACCCACCCCCTGCCGGCTTCCCATCCTTTGGGTGGCTTGTTAGGGTTGGGTTACTGAATAGTAACTCATAAACAACATTAAACAAAATGGCAGATAAAAAATATTTTGACCCAACAGATTTAAAAAAGTTTGGTACCATTAATGAATGGCAAGAAGAAATGGGCACTAAGTTTTTCGATTGGTATGGTACTGTTTTTAATGGAGACAGCGCCTTAACAGAAAGAGAAAAGAGCTTAATCGCTTTGGCAGTAGCACATACAGTGGCTTGTCCTTATTGCATAGATGCTTACTCTAGTAGCTGTTTAGAAAAAGGAGCAGACGAAGAGCAGATGATGGAAGCTGTACACGTAGCTGCCTCCATAAAAGCTGGTGCAACATTAATTTATAGTCGTCAGATGATGAATCATGTAGAGAAATTATCCATGTAGTACCGTGTGACAAGTTACCGAATAAATAACACAAAACTCTTTCAATGGCTATCAAGCAACGAACAAAATCGTTAAAAGCAAAAGGAAATAAACTGGCAAATACCTATTTCCAATTAGATGTTTTGAATGGGAAAGAGGTAATGGATAACAAATTCCCAAATTTTGTGACCAAAACACAAGACGCAGGGTATCCAAAATTACAACCCAAACAAGTAGAGATTTTTCAGATTAATATTGGAAAACTATGTAATCAAACCTGTGCACATTGTCATGTAGATGCAGGACCTGACCGCAAGGAAGAAAATATGAGTCGAGAAAACTTAGAAATTTGCTTAGCTATTATTAAAAAGACCCCTTCCATCCATACAGTTGACATCACAGGAGGAGCACCAGAAATGAATACCAACTTCCGTTGGTTTGTAGCGGAAGTATCTAAATTGGGAAAGCAAGTCATCAACCGCTGTAATTTAACGATTATCCGCGCCAATAAAAAATATCACGACTTACCTCAATTCTTTAAAAAATATAAAGTGCACTTAATTTCCTCTTTGCCCTATTTTTCGAAGAAAAGAACGGATACTCAGAGAGGAGATGGTGTCTTTGAAGATTCTATTGTAGCATTACAGCAACTAAATGCAGTCGGTTATGGAATCGAAGGAAGCGGGTTAACCTTAGATTTAGTATATAATCCTTCAGGTGCGTTTCTGCCTAGTTCTCAAATGACCTTACAGGCAGAATTTAAGCGGCAGTTAAAAAGAAAATACGATATTGACTTTAATTCACTTTTTGCGATTACTAATTTACCAATTTCGAGGTTCTTAGATTATCTGATTGAATCTGGAAATTATGAAGAATATATGCAAAAATTGGTAGATGCTTTTAATCCTGCTACAATTGACGGTTTAATGTGTCTCAATACTATTTCTGTGAGTTGGGATGGTTATTTATACGATTGTGATTTTAATCAAATGTTAGACTTAAAAGTAGCAAGTCCTAAAACAACGCATATCAAAGATTTTAATAAAGCACTTTTAATGAAAAGAGCTATCGTTTTAAATCAACATTGTTATGGTTGCACAGCAGGCGCAGGGTCTAGTTGTGGAGGAGAAATTGCAGAATAATCAGGGTTTGGGGATTGTTCAAGAGAGACAGCCCCAAATCTTCTTATTTCCACCCTTTCCATCCTGGGCCACGCACCACTCGACCACCAAACTCCCCAGTAGCTTCTCCATCTTCTAAAACTTGTACGCCGTTGACAATGACGTGTTCTACACCTTCCGCATATTGATGAGGGTTTTCAAAAGTGGCTTTATCTTGGATTGTATTGGGATTAAAAATGACTACATCCGCAAAGTAGCCTCGCTTCAGCAGACCTCTATTTTTGATTTTTAAATGTTCAGCGGGTAAAGAAGTTAATTTTTTAATCGCTTCTTCTAAAGGAATCACTTGTTCGTCTCTAACATATTTACCTAAAACTCTAGCCACATTTCCATAAGCTCTTGGGTGCGTACTAGATTTTAGAAAATTGCCTTCTGCCGCTAAGGCTCCAGCATCTGAACCAAAGGTTAGATAAGGTAATTTTAATTGTTTTTTAATATTCTCCTCAGACATTAAAAAGTACACCGTCCCTACTCTACTACCATCTTGAATCACCAAATCCATAGCCGTATCTTCTGGGTCTGTTCCTCTAATAGCCGCTACTTCAGCTAAGGTTTTACCCGTAAATTTTTTTAAGCTATCACTTTTAAAACCAACCAATAATAATTTATCAGCAGAGCCAGCAGAAGCATAAAGATTTTCCCAATCTTGTGCATCCATTTTCATTTCGGTTTTAACTTTAGCTCTAATTTCAGGGTCTTTCAGTCGATTCGCCCAAGTTTGGTACCCCCCTTCTTGAACCCAAGGCGGCATAGCCGCATCCAATCCTGTAGCACCTGCTACGTAATTATACATGTTGGTCGTGATGTCTAAGCCAGCTTGTTGGGCACTATCAATTTTAGCAATCATCAAATCCATTTTATGCCAATTACTTTTACCCGCAGCTTTCATATGGTAAATTTCCGCTCCGATATTTGCCGACTTCGCAATCGTCACAACTTCATCAACAGCCTCTAATATTTTATTGCCTTCACTTCTCATATGTGTGATGTATCTACCTCCATATTCAGCAGCCACTTCACAGAGCGCTATTAGTTCATCGGTTTCAGCATAAAAGGCAGGTGCATAAATCAAAGATGAACCAATTCCCATTGCCCCTTCTTCCATAGCGGTTCGGACCAATGCTTTCATTTTTTCTAACTCTTCAGCCGTTGGTGGTCGGTCTTCATAACCCAATTCATGAATTCTGGCAGTTGTTGCCCCCATAAAAGAAGCAACATTAGGGGCTACTCCTTTTTGTTCTAAAAAATCTAAATATTCTCCCAAAGTAGTCCAAGAAATATCAAATTTTATATCCCCTTGGCTTTTCAAATTATCTTCTTTCATTTGAGCATTAAGTGGTCCCATCGACCAACCTTCGCCCATGACTTCAAGCGTAACGCCTTGTTTAATATCACTCATCCCTCTTCCATCTTCAATCAAACTAGTAGTAGCCCAGCTTAGCATATTAATAAAACCAGGGCTAACGGCCATTCCCTTAGCATCTATCTCTTGCCTACCACTAACATTTTCCAAATTGCCAATATCTACAATTTTATCGCCATTAATAGCCACTAAGCCAACCGTCGGTTTATCGCCTGTACCATCATAAATCGTGGCATTTTTAATCAGTATATCATAATTGGTAACTGGATTACTACAAGCAAATAGTAAACAACAGCATAGTAGGAAGAAAAGTATTCTCATTTCTCTCGTTATTTTCAAAATTAGAAGTGTTCGATTAAAGTGTGCTTGCTCCTAAATTTCTATTACTGGATAACTTCCCGTTATCCAGTAATTTAAAAGGGTTCTTTCTTAATCATACTTTAATCAAACAGCTCTTCAAAATTAAACTACTTAAATAAGAGCATGTCTAAAACGCCTAAAGGTAGGTAATAAAAACTAAAAAAGGGAACACATTCGTAAATGTGTTCCCCAACTATTAGGTATTTAAAATGTAAGTAAAACTTACATGAATTTGAATCTATTATCGCTTGCCTTTCTTAATTAAGATTTTTTCAAGCTTAGAATCAGAGGTGCCTCCACCTCCATCTTTACCGCCGTCTAGTACTTTTTGGAAGCTGATTAAAGCATCCCATTCACCGTCAGCAGCAAAACCAGCCTGCTCAGGCCAACTATCAGGATTGTGCATTTTGTATCTTGGTCCAGCATCTGTTAAAATCTTACGCAATTGCTCAGAGCTAGCTTTAGACAACTGTCTCCAAGTAACGATACCAGCATCATTCAACAAACCATTGATTTTTGGTCCGATACCTTCTACAAGTTGAAGATTATCAGATTTCAAACCATAAACAGAATCCGTTGTAATTTCGTCGTCTTTAGCAGCTTTAGCTGGAGCTTTCGCCTTAGGAGCACTAGCTTCTGCTTTAATCTTTCCTTTCTTAATTAGCAATTTCTCTAATTTAGAATCTGAAAGACCACCGTCGCCATCTTTACCACCATCTAATACTTTTTGGAAATCAATCAATGCGCTCCACTCATAACCCGCAGCGAAAGCTGCTTGCTCAGGCCATGAATTAGGATTGTGCATTTTGTATCTTGGTCCTGCATCGTCCAAAATAGACTTCAAACGAGCTGGAGTAGCTTGAGATAATTGTCTCCAAGTAACGATACCAGCATCATTTAACAAGCCATTGATTTTTGGTCCGATACCTTCTACAATTTGAAGATTATCAGATTTCAAACCATAAACTGGGTCTACTTCAACACCACCTGTAGGTGTAGAAGCTGCTTTAGCTTTCACAACAGGTTGTGCTTTTGCAGCAGGCTTAGCAGCAATCTTCTTTGCACAGCTTCTACCGACCTCTCGACCAGTCTTATCTTTTAGGACATCCATATAGTAATTACCTACTTCGATTTTGGAATAAAGCGAAGCATCATCTTTATACTTAAGGACACCAGATAATTCTTCATCTCTTTCATTAGCAGTAGGGAAACCTTCACTTCTTAGTCTAATACCACCATCTGCATCATACAATGCGAAATAAAATTGACCGTTATCATGTTTGAATAAAGCAACGTTATTTACTTTATCATTAACCTTTCGACCTTCATATTCTGCACACTTTAAGTAATCATCCTCTTTATCCGTTCTCACTTGACCTTTTTCTTCAGTAGTTCCTAACTCTCTATCCGTGTATCGTCTACCAGTTCTAATCATTCTTTCCTTACCCGTTCGGTAAGTCTTTAAATTAGGTCTTTCGACAATAGCTCGACTAACTTCTTCACCAGTTCTAGTTACCTGAACTTCCTTAATCACTTCAACAGGCACTTCCTTAATCACTTCTACAATCTTCACAACTTCTACTTCCTTAATTACTTCAACAGGCACTTCCTTAATCACTTCTACTTCTTTCACAACCTCCTTAATCACTTCAACTTCTTTAATCACTTCTACCTCAATTTCCTTAATTACCTCTACTTCTTTGATAACCTCGACAGGCACCTCTTTGATAACATCACGCGTAACTTGTACTTCCTTAGTCACTTCAACAGGAATCTCCTTATTAACGTTAACCAGCTTCATCACTTCCACTGTATTAACTAAAGTAACAGGAACTTCTTGATTAACCGTAACAGATTTTATTACTTCTACCTGTTCTATTATAGGCTTAGCCACCTCTTTGATAACTTCAACCTCCTGGAATCTAGGCACTTCTTTAACTACTTCAACAGGAATTTCCTTGAATACCTCGATTTCTCTGATTACTTCAACTTCATTCGTAACGATTACAGGCTTCTCTCTCATTACTTCAACTTCTTTCACTACTTGCTCCGTTCTATTTAAAGTAACAGGCGTTTCTACTTTCAAAGTAACTTCTTTGATAACCTCTTGTCTAGTATTTGTTTCAACAGCAATTTCTTTCACTACCTCTACCTCTTTGATTGTCTCAATTCTATTTTCGACAGCAATTGGTACTTCCTTGAACACTTCAACTTCCTTGATTTTCTCAAACACCGTTTCCACAGGTACAGAAACTTCTTTGGTCATCTGAACTTCTTTGATAACCTCGATAGATTCAGATACAGCCGTAGGAATTTCCTTAGTCACTTGAACAACATCTACTTGATGTATAATTTTCTCTACTTCTACAGGAATTTCTTTCACTACCTCTACCTCGATAAGTTTAGGTACTTCCACATATACTTCAACAGTAACTTCCTTAATCACTTCCACTTCTTTCACTACTTGTACCTCTTTGATTACCGCTACAGGTACTTCTTTAGTAACAACAACTTCCTTGATTCTTTCTACTTCCTTAATCACCTCTACAGGTACTTCTTCTCTTACGATAACCTCTTTAATGACTTCTACCTCTCTAATCACCTCAACAGGAACTTCTTTGATGACCTCTACCTCTTTGATAACTTGTACTTCCTTAATGACCTCTACAGGAACCTCTTTAATCACCTCTACTTTCTTCACAACTTCTCTATCTCGGTAAACAGGTACCGTTACTTCCTTAATGACAAGAACTTCTTTAATAATTTCAACTTCTCTAATTAGTTCTACCGGTACTTCTTTAACAACAGAAACTTCCTTAAAAATTTCTACTTCGTTAGTCAAAGCTACAGGAACTTCTCTAATTAGTTCTACCTCTTGAATAGTCGTTGATTCTTTGACAACTTCTACTGCAACTTCTCTAGCTACTTCAATCGGTTGGAAAACATTTACTTCTCGAGTAACCTCAACAGGTTTTTCTCTGATTACCTCCACTTCTTGGATGGTAGCAACTTCCCGCACTACTTCTACGGGCACTTCTTTAATAACTTCTACCTCTTTGATAACCTCTACGGTTTTGATAACCTCTACAGGTACTTCCCGAACCACTTCAACCGTTTTTACGATTTCGTGAGAAGGAACTAATCGGTCATCTAGCAAGAGACGATAGACAGCTTCCGATTGCTTTTGATTTAGGCCGATAGAGCCTTGCAATCTGCTGATGAATTTGTCTTTGGCAAGCTTCATGATGAAATTGTGTTAATAGTTTAGGGATCAACTAAATGGTTTTTAGATACTCCCTTAGTTTTGAAAAATAATGAACATTAGAAACGATGTAGAAATTATATAGTCCATTCATTTAAGTCTCCCTATCGGTTAGGAAATTACTGTATCTAAAAGGCGTGCAGAGCAATAAGGTGCTAAACTACAAGGTTCATTGACAAATTTTGCAAAAGAGCTAAAGTAGCTTAGACCTCTGGTCTGAGGAGTAGTACGTTTAGGCTGCTCAGACCAGAGGTCTAAGCTACTTTTTGCAATAGTTGTCAAAAA
>CALLVC010000290.1 GCA_938010785.1 uncultured Saprospiraceae bacterium | reverse complement strand
CTGCCGTCGCAGGAAGGCAGGTTTAAAATTTATGATGTATGATTTGGCAATCACTAACTACCGAACACTGAACACTACCTACTGCCCACTATCCAATAAAATCTCAAAAGATTGCTTTTCATATCCTTTAGGCACTCTACCTATTTCAGAAGAATTGGAAGGTCCTGTTGGGTCGCAGATATAATATTTCTTTCCTTTATATCGAATGGATGGACCAATAGGCTCATCCAAGGCAACGGCGATAGTTAAGTGGTCTGGAAAAGCAACAATAATCATCGGCAAACCTAATAACTCATCAACTAATCCATAAAAAAGAGCGGAACGGTCTTCACAATCAGAATAAGGATAAAAGAAGACTTCATCACGTATCATTGGTTTACTTCGACCAAAATAAGCTTCATCTTCTCTATAGTTAAAAGCAGACCTAGTAAACGTTGTCAATATCTCTAGGGTCTCTTTTATAGACTTACCTGCTATAATCGTTCGAATTTGAGGCAACAGGGATGCTTTCAAAGTTTTTGAAAAAGGGGTTTTTACATAATCCGTTTCCCCTATTACGGGATACTTTTTCATCACATCTACTATAGTTTTATCACATTGGACGGCTATTTCGTATGGCGTACCTTCCCAATTGAATTGGTATTTCTTTTGAATTTTATCTACTTTTAAACGGGGTAAATCTTCCAATGAGAAGTCGAAATTTCTTCCATTAGGCCTTGCAAGGAAATTAAGCAAATAAACTGCTTTATTGGAGGAAGTTCTTTTGTATTGCATCTCAGTAAGACCAACAAACTTATTTCCACCATCTTCAATCAATGGAGTTTCATAAATATCATCAGCAGAACGAACATAAATAAACACCTCATTTTTAAAAAAAGCTAACCTTGTATCGTATCCTAGTTTTGATAGTAAGAACCAATTTGCTAATACTTTTTCTTTCCTTGTACTATTGATATAAATTTCATCAATTATTTTTTGAGTCAATTCATAAACTAGCCAATCATTTAAATGCAGCTTTGAATGATGTTTTTTTATTGAATAAATCATGTCTTCATACTCTGTATCCTCCAAGGTTTCATAAAATTCAACTATGGATGCTTCCTCTAATTTTTTTGAGAAATCTATCTTAAAGTCTGGATGGTATTGGATGTTTAGTTCTTCTGAGTAAAAAGGAATGGATAAGGTTTCATTCGAGGTAGTGATACTATTTAGCCAAAAAGAAGAACTCAAAGGAAATAGGAAGGAAACAATTATTATCTTTAGAAAAGCCTGCATTTATAAAATATTGTTTATCAAAAAATAAAGTATAGGTGGTAACCTACATTAAAACGGTTTTTGAAAACAATTATTCCTAAGAATTGAAAAGATTTCCTAAAGGAGAAGTTAAATAAAAGTTACTTGATGGATAAAACTAAAAAAGCAGGAAAACAAGCAAAAAGTAGCTGGTTGCTTATAATGACATTAAAAGGCAATTTCTTCCATTTGTGAGGGTATTACTTATAGTAAAGTTCGAAATTTTTTGCGCTAATATCTAAACAACCAGCAAACCACCTAGATTAAAAAAGTGGATTTTTATGGGGGAAAAAGGGGTAAGAATTAATTTTCAATTGAAAATAAGTCACAGGTTGTGACTAAAATGAAGTTGTATTTCTCTCTGTAGCAAAGATAATGAAAATATTAAGCTTAATCTAGAAAAAGAGTTTTTTTTAACTATTTAAAATCCCTTTATTATAATAGCTTCTATTTAAGTAATTAAAACATTAATAAAAATCATGATTTAAAAAAAATTATTGGCTTATTAGTTACAGTTTCTGTTAACTTTAGAATTTTGAACATTTTTTTCCAAGCAATTATTCCTTTTTAACTATGTCATAGTTTCTATCTATTTCAACTTGTTTTAAATATGGTAATACTTTCTGAACATTATATACTTTCTTTGTGCTATGAGTCAAAATAAAACCCTACGTCCAATAATATTAAATAGCTTCATTAGTTCTACAGGAATGGGTATGTTAACCATCTTACCAATTATGTTAGGTGGAATTGTAGATGAATTAGCTTTAGATAGAAACATGGTTGGTATAATTGCCTCCGTGAATATTATTGGCATTGGTATTGGCGGATTTATTGCAGCCTATTATATTGGAAAAAAACCAATCGTGAACATTGTAAGAATGGGATTAATTGGTTTGATACTTTTAGAATTAAGTTGCATCTATGCACTGACAACCAATAGCTTACTGATTTGTAGATTTATTAGTGGGGTCTTTGGTGGCTTAGTTTATGCCGGAGCTTTAGGTGCTTTTTCTGGATTAAAAGACCCCATAAAAGCCTTTGGTATATATGTAGTAGTATACTGTTGCTGGAGTGGAATTGGGCTTACTAGTTTACCGTTTATTTTAAGTAGCTATGGAATTAAAGGTGGTTACTTTTTATTAGCAGGCATGGGCATCATAAGCCTTTTGCTAAGTAAGGTAATCAATCAATTAGCAGCGAATATTAAGGAAAAAAGCTTTGACTCTTTGAATGTACTTTTATCAAAACGAACGGTCATTTTTGCTTTATTAGCCTATTTTTTCATGCAAATGGCAGGTGGAACCATATGGGCCTATACGGAGAGAATAGGTAAAGAAGCAGGACTTAATCAGGAACAAATAGGATTAGCCTTAGGATTAAGCACCATACTTTCCTTAGTTGGTGGCCTATTAGTGTTTAGATTAGGCAATAAATATGGCTTAAAATGGCCTGTTAGTATTGGGTTGCTGTCTATGGGTTTAAGTGGGATGATGCTTTATCAATCCAAATTCACCATAATCTTTTTCCTTGCAAATGGTTTATTAGGAGCAGCTTGGGCATTTTTAATTCCTTTCTACCAACAAATTCAAGCCAGTTTAGATGTACAAGGAAAGGTGGTGTCACTTGGCACTATTGTTAATATGGGTGGAAGGTCCTTTGGTCCAGCATTGGCAGCATTATTTCTAGGAACAGCAGCTTTTATAAATGTCATTTGGCTAGCTATGATAGGTTTATTATTAAGTTTTATGTTTTTACTCCCGATGATTAAGACGGATAAAAAAATACTGAAAAATGACTAAATAAAAGGCAAAATCATACACAGTATTAATTAGTCTACCTACTTTTGCTCTATGCAAGTATTAACCGAAATAATCTTCTTATTAAAAAAAGAACTATTGCTGGAGTGGCGTCAAAAATATGCCATTGGTGGAATTCTGCTTTATGTGATTTCCACGGTTTTTATTGTATATATAAGTACTGGTGAGATTAGACCTCCTGTCTGGAATATTCTTTTTTGGATTATCGTACTCTTTGCTTCTGTTAATGCCGTCGTGAAAAGTTTTGTTCAAGAAAATAGCCAACGGCAATTATACTATTATCAGTTAGCACATCCAATTGCCATTATTTTATCTAAAATGCTATATAATATTGGGCTACTTTTTATGCTTACTGTATTATCCTATTTAGCAATGACCCTAGTTTACGAAAGTCCTATCAAACGAGTAGGTCTTTTTTGGTTAACTATATTTCTGGGAAGTGTGGGTTTTTCAATTACTTTTACCTTTGTCTCTGCTATTGCTTCAAAAGCGGACAATAGTTCTACCTTAATGGCGATTTTGACGTTTCCGATTGTTATTCCTATACTTGGCACTTTAATGATGCTGTCAGCGAATGCACTTGGCTTAATTCAAGATACTGCCTATGTGAAAGATATTTATACACTTATTGCCATAGATGGTATTTTATTGGGTTTAGCGATAATCTTATTTCCTTTTTTATGGAGAGATTAATTGGAATGCACTAGTTCAGTAGGCAGTAGGCAGGTGGCAGTAGGCAGGTGGCAGTAGGCAGGTGGTACATACATGGAATTACAAACAGAATTATAGGATGATAATTGGGCAAAAAATAACAAATATTATCAAAAATAATAATCAAGAAAATTTAATCTGAGTAAAATTAATTATAAAATGAAAGAAAATTGGTGGAAAATAATTGGAATTGTTTTAATGCTTTTCGCCTTAATTTTTGGCATACTTACCCCATTAAAACCTGGCTTACCAAGTGTTTTTCCATTTAATGGAAAAGCAGGTAATCCATTAACGGTGGACATACAAGGGTATAATACCCATTTTGATGAAGCCAAAGAACAAAGAGTGTGGTTAAAATTAGGGGATTACACGCTAGGTTCTAGCAAGCTAGAGGCAACTTCCTCTAACTTGTTGAGGGCAACTTTCTTAACACCAGCAATGTTGCCATCGAAAGATTCTGTAGTGGTGTTTAGTTTGGTGACAGACAATGAAATTGATGGGGCCTCAGTAATGCCTAGTGCTATATTTGTTAAACAATCAGTCATTGATTCGGCAGGAGCAGCACAAGTTTGGCCACAAAATTCTCTAGATAATTTGCACCAACAAGCTGGTATCATGTTTCCTTATAGAAATGTCTTAGGCGAAACAATCCGAAACCTCTATTATCATGTTTCCTTATGGTTTGCCATGTTCATCATTTTAGCAGTTTCAATCTTCTACAGCATCAGATACCTGAATAAAGGAAATATGTTGGATGACCACCGTTCCAACGCATTGGTTTCTGTAGGGGTGTTATTTGGGTTGTTAGGTTGCGCAACCGGGTCAATTTGGGCAAAACACACTTGGGGAACTTGGTGGACTACGGACGTAAAACTCAATATGACTGCTATTTTCATGCTTATTTATCTTGCTTATTTTGTCTTAAGAGGTTCTTTTCAAGATGAAATCAAAAGAGCTAGATTGGCTTCTGTATATAATATATTTGCTTTTGCATCGATTATACCTTTGTTATTTGTTATTCCTAGATTAGTAGATAGTTTACATCCCGGAAATGGTGGAAATCCTGGGTTTGGAGGAGAAGATTTAGATAATACGATGCGAATTGCTTTTTATCCAGCAATCATTGGGATGACTTTGATAGGATTGTGGATAGCCGACTTAAGGTATCGATTAGCAGTGCTAGCAGACAAAGTATTAGATAGAATTTGACTTTGCTTCTATCTTGAGCGTTTAGAGGAGCTAAAAGCTTCCTATTAATTATTGACAAAAAAATAAAAGAATGAAAATTTCAAAAATAATTATCGCACTATTCGTGTTTCAATGCATAATTTTAAATAATATTACTGCACAAAGTAGTAACCCTGATTTTATGCAAAGCATCGGGAAAATTTATGTAGTGGTAGCAGTGATTGTAACAGTGTTTCTAGGAATAATCATTTATCTATTTTCCCTACAGAAAAAAATTAAACAATTAGAAGACCAAATTAAAGATTGAAGTTGAGTAAATGGGGTTTGATAAGCGAATTGGAAAAAGTGGAACAAAGCTATTTGTACAACTAATTACCAATCTACTAATCACCAATTACAAAACACTTCAATCACATTTTTATATCTAACCAAATTAATTTTAAATGGCTAAGAAAGAACCAGATTTCCTAGGCAGTGTACAGCGTTTTTTTGACAAAGCAGCACCACACACAGGCTTACACGCTGGCTTATTGGAACAAATCCGCCACTGTAATGCAATCTACAAAATGAATTTTCCAGTAAAATTTGGAAAAGAATATCGCATTATAGAAGCCTATCGTGTCCAGCATTCTCACCACAGAACGCCCACTAAAGGAGGTATTCGCTACAGTAATCACGTTAACCAAGAAGAAGTCATGGCTTTGGCAACTTTGATGAGTTATAAGTGTGCAATTGTAGATGTTCCCTTTGGAGGAGCTAAAGGAGGTGTTAAAATTAATCCATGGGAATTGACAACCTTCCAAAGAGAAAAAGTTACCCGTCGGTACACAATGGAGCTAATCAACCGAAATTTTATTGGACCATCTATTGATGTACCTGCTCCAGATTATGGAACCGGTGGACAAGAAATGGCATGGATTTATGATACCTACCGAACTTTTAAAGGAGACGATATTGATGCCGCGGGTTGTGTTACAGGAAAACCTGCGAACCTAAATGGTATCAAAGGTAGAGTTGAAGCAACGGGTCGTGGAGTATATTATGGAATTCGTTCTGTAGTGGACCAAGAAAAAGACATGAAAAAAATTGGCTTGACTGCAGGAATAGCAGGAAAGAAAATGATTATTCAGGGATTGGGTAATGTTGGCTCTTTTGCCGCAAAAATCTCTCAAGACGAAGGAGATGCCTTAATTGTTGGGGTAACAGAAGTAGAAGGTGCAATTTATAATCCAAAAGGAATGGATATCCATAAGATTTTGGCTTATAGAAAAGAACATGGTACCTTCATCGGTTTCCCTGATGCTACGAAGCAGTTAGAGAAAAAAGACCGTTGGAAAGGTCTTGATTTTGAATGTGATATTTTAGTACCTGCCGCTTTAGAAAATCAGATTACGGCAGAAAATGCCAATCGAATTAAGGCGAAAATTGTAGCAGAAGCTGCCAATGGACCAATTACCGCCGATGGAGAAAAAATATTGCTTAAAAATGGAGTAGTAATTATCCCAGATTTATTTCTAAACGCTGGTGGAGTTACCGTTTCTTATTTTGAATGGTTGAAGAATCTATCACATATGCGTTTTGGTAGAATGGACAAACGTTTTAACCAAAATACCTATATGAATCTGCTGAGTAAAGTGGAAGAAATGACTGGAAAGACCGTAGGAACTCAAGAAAAAATGTTCTTGACAAGGGGTGGAGATGAAATAGACTTGGTTCGTTCTGGTTTAGAAGAAACCATGATTACGGCTTATGACCAAATCCGTGAAATCATGAAGAAAAAGAAGAAAGTTACAGATTTAAGGACCGCCGCTTTTGTCAATGCTATTCAAAAAATGGGTAGTGATTATTTAGCGATGGGGATTTTCCCATAGGTTGGTGGCAGTATACAGTAGGCAGTTTGCAGTATGCAGTATATCAAACACTGCATACTGCATACTGTCATTATTCTAACATAGCTATCGCTTTTTTCACTTCCTCTACTGGAAATTTGCAAACCTTATTTTGGCAAACATAAATCATTGTCGCCCCTTCTTGCAATTTACTTTGCAGCAACTCTAAAGAACCTTCCGTGGCACCACCCAACAAAATAGCATTAGGTAAATATTCCTTTTGCCATTGTTTTTGAAGTGCGGCATAATTCTCTCCAACAATCGCTACTTCATAAGGTGGATTAACCATCATACTATATAACGAACACCAATTAGAATAGAAATTTGGCTGGTCATTACCGACAATAGTTTCTGACATATTATGCATCATTTGCTTAGACTTGACCAAAAAATCTTGGTTATAAAAGTATAAACCCAGCAAATATAAATCCTTCGCAATCACAGAGTTAGAAGCAGGAATAACATTATCACTTGTCTCCATTTTTCGAGCAATCAATGGCGGGTCTAAATCAGAGGTATAATTAAACATGCCTGATTGTTCATCAAAGAAATGAGTCGTCGCATAATCTACTAAATCCTTCGCTTTTAATAGCCATTTTTCATCAAAGGTCACTTGGTATAAAGCAATAAACGCTTCCGCTGTCAAAGCATAATCATCTAAAAATGCATTGATTACGGATTTTCCATCTTTATAATTTCTGTTAAGTCGATTATCTTTTTGTAGCATTTCCGAGACGATGAAATTAGCATTGTTAATAGCTGTTTCTAAATAAGCTTCGTTGCCAAATGCTTTGTAGGCATCTACGTATCCTTTTAACATTAAGGCATTCCAAGCGGTTAATACCTTATCATCCAAGCCTGGTCGAATTCTTTTAGCTCTTGCTTTCATTAATTTAGCTTTTGCCTCTTCAATGGTTTTATCTAAGGCTTCCACCGTAATTCCACTTATCTTAGCCACTTCTTCTTTTGACTTTTTTCGGTGTAAAATATTCGTATCCTCCCAATTGCCTTTTCTATAAATTTCATAATAATTAGAAAAGATTTTTAGTTGGTCGTCATCTTGAAAAACAGCCGCTAATTCCTCTTCTGTCCAAACATAAAACTTCCCTTCTTCTCCTTCACTATCCGCATCCAAAGAAGAATAGAAACTTCCATTCTTATCCATCAATTCTCTTTCAACAAAATTAGTTGTTTCCGCAACTACTTTTTTATACAATGGATTTTTAGTCACTTGATAAGCCTCTGAGTATAGAGAAACCAGTTGGCTGTTATCGTACAACATTTTTTCAAAATGAGGCACTTTCCATTTATCATCCGTAGCATATCTGGCAAAACCTCCTCCCAAATGGTCGTAAATCCCACCATTTGCCATTTTATCTAAGGTAACAGTTACTGCTTTTAAAGCTTTTTGATTCCCTGTTTCAAAATATTGTTGTAATAAAAATTGATAATTATTGGGCATTGGAAACTTGGGTGCACCTTCTCTCCCACCCTTTTTAAAATCTACATTTTTTAGGAAGTTAGTCGTGATATCAGAAAGGTTATCCGCTGTAAAATTTTGGTCACTTTCATTAAAAGCAATCCTACCATTTTGCCGAATACCATTTAATAAATCCGCTGCGTACGCATCCAATTTATCTGGTTCCTCTTTATGCGTATTGATAAAATATTCTAACACATCTACCCATTCTTTTTTTGGAAAATAAGTACCTGCCCAAACAGGTCTTCCATCTGGTAATGCGAAGGCATTCAATGGCCAACCACAGTTCCTACCCGTCGCCAGATGACAAGCGGTCATATACACATCATCCACATCAGGACGTTCTTCTCTATCTACTTTGATATTGATAAAATGCTCATTCATTATTTTTGCCACAGCGGTGTCTTCGAAAGATTCGTGTTCCATCACATGACACCAATGACAAGCGGAATAGCCTACACTCACTAAAATCAACTTATTTTCTGCTTTCGCTTTCGCTAAAGTTGCTTCATTCCAAGGATGCCAATCAACTGGATTGTTAGCGTGTTGGAGTAAATAAGGACTACTTTCGTTGGCTAAATGATTGGAATACTGTGCATTTCCTGTCGGTGTTTTACAGGCAAAAATGCTTAGAATGATTACAAAAATGAAGAAGTTGCGCATGGTT